>DAOTOD010000266.1:0-2804 GCA_035451165.1 Bacteroidales bacterium | reverse complement strand
CATAATTTACAAGATAATTATTTTTATATTTTACACCGAAACAATGAGCAGCATCATAAATAATTTTTAAGTTATATTTTTGTGCAATATCATTGATAGCTTCTATATTACATGGATTTCCGTAAACGTGAGTTGCAAGAATAGCAGTTGTTTTAGGTGTAATTACATTTATAATATTTTCAGGGTCAATTGTAAACGTTTTGTCATCAATATCAGCAAATATAGGATTACAATTTTCCCACTTTATGCTTGAAGTTGTTGCTACATAACTAAAAGGAGTGGTAATTATATCGCCTTTGAGATCAAAGGCTTTTATTGCAATTTGCAAAGCTATGGTACCATTATTTACAATATAAAAATGAGGACTGTTAAAATAATGAGATAATTTATTTTCTAGTAAACGTAGTAATTCTCCGTTATTTGTGATCCATCCATTACACCATATTTGTTCTAAGTATTTTATATATTTATTAAGAGGAGGTAAATATGTTTTAGTAACAGGTATCATAAAATTAAGATTAATTAATTTTTTTTATAAATTTTGAAATATAGTTTAGGTCTTACAGCTCCTTCCCATTTACCTACCCATAGACCTTCACGTGGTATATCATTCACTTCAAATGAAAGCAAATCTTTAATGTGTAATAATACTTCAGACACATCTTTTACAAACATTAATTCTATAGTATAAAAGCCATCATTTAAAAAATTACCTGGTATTTTACATTTTGCATAGAAGTATTCTTGTTTTTCTAGCTTAATAGAAGGTGTTAAAACATTAAAAACTTTTTCTCCGTATGCATTTAATAAATGTAGACTTAAATTTATGTTATATTCAGGAGTATAATTTATAAATTCAAATTCAACAGATAAAGGCGTTTCAACTGTAATTACTGGGGAGTTGTTTTCGGGTATAATTTTGGCTGATTTTAAAGAAAAATATTCATTGCCTGGGCAATTATTATTATCGTTCCATACCAATTTTAAACTTTGATTAGTTTCTTTTTTCAGGTATGAATTTACAACATTATCAACCTTACCAATTTCTACTATTTGTCCTTTTGATAATAATACTGCTCTAGAGCATAAAGTTTGTATAGCAGTCATGTTATGACTTACAAACAATATAGTTCGTCCATCATTTTTAGAAACTTCGCCCATTTTTCCTAAAGCTCTTTTTTGAAAGTCAACATCACCTACTGCGAGTACTTCATCTACTACAAGTATTTCTGGTTCAAGGTGTGCTGCTACAGCAAAGGCTAATCTTACATACATTCCGCTGCTATATCTTTTAACGGGGGTGTCTATATATTTTCCTATACCGCTAAATTCGACTATTTCATCAAATTTTGCTTTTATTTCACTTTTAGACATACCTAATATAGCTCCATTTAGAAAAACATTTTCTCTACCTGTTAGTTCTGGGTGGAATCCCGTTCCAACTTCTAATAAGCTAGCTATACGTCCTTTTATTTTTATTTTTCCTATAGTAGGAGTAGTAACTTTAGATAAAAGTTTAAGCAGTGTAGATTTTCCTGCGCCGTTTTTACCTATAATACCTAATACTTCGCCTTGTTCTACATTAAAACAAATATCTTTGAGTGCCCAAATATATTTTTGTTCTGTTTGGTTTTCAAGAACATTTTCTTGCCCTATTTTCAAAGTAGGGTCCTCAAGACCTCTAATTTTTGCCCAAAGTCTGGTAATATCATCACGTAAGGTACTTGTTCCTACTACTCCTAAACGATATTGCTTCGAAACATTTTCTAAGCTTATAGCAATATTTGACATAATTTTTAAGCAAAATAATTAAACAGTATCCATAAAATTCTTTTCTACTTTATTGAAAAGAATAACTCCAATAAAGAATATAACTATAGAAAATATAGTACTATAAATCAATTGACAATAAGTAAAACTTCCACTTCCAAGAAAACCATACCTAATAGCTTCTATAATTGGTGCCATTGGGTTTGCTATTAGAAACATTTTCCATTTTTCGGGTATGCTACTTATTGGCCAAATAATAGGTGTAGCATACATAAATAATTGAACACCAAAGGCAACAAGGAATTGTAAATCTCTATATTTAGTAGTTAGTGAAGATATAATTATGCCTAAACCAAGTCCTAATAAAGCCATTATAAGTACTAATAATGGTAACATTAATGCGGCAGAAGTTAGTTTAATATCTACACCTTTTAGGTAGTAGTAGAATACAAATATTAAAAATAATAAAAATTGAATTGTAAAGGTTAATAAGCTTGAAATAACTATAGATATTGGTACTGTTAATCGTGGAAAATATACTTTGCCAAAAATTTGAGCATTATTAATAAAAGTATAAGAAGTTTTAATAATACAATTTGAAAAATATTGCCATCCGACCACACCAGCTAAATAAAATAATACAGGAGGAAGTCCATCCGTTGATAAACGAGCTATATTACCAAAAACAATTGTAAAAACTAATGTCGTAAGAATAGGTTGTATTATATACCATAATGGGCCAAGTATAGTTTGCTTATATACAGCAACAATATCGCGGCGCACGAAAAGCATTATTAAATCGCGATAATGCCATAATTCAGTAAGTTTTAAATTAAACCACGAACTATGCGGTAAAATAACTTCAGTCCAATAATTTTCGGATATTTGTGTATTGTTTTTCATAATTATGGCAAAAGTAATAAAATAAATATAGTTACAAAAGCAAAATGTTTAAAAAACATGATAGCATATTGAAAATTTATCATTAATTTTGTTTAGGTTAAAATTAGAAAATATTTTTTTAAGTTATTATA
>DAOTOD010000265.1:0-2805 GCA_035451165.1 Bacteroidales bacterium | reverse complement strand
CGCTCATATCTATTCTGATTAAAGCATCATCAGAATCAAATAAATATTTTGAGATAACCTTTGCAAGATAAGTTTTACCTACACCTGTTGGACCCAAAAATATAAATGTCCCAATAGGTTTATTTGGATCTTTTAACCCCGCTCTGTTTCTACGAATAGCCTTAACTACTTTTTTTATAGCTTCACTTTGGCCAATAACAGTTTCTTCAAGCTCTTTTTCCATATTTAATAACCTGTTACTTTCAGTTTGAGCTATCCTTTGGACAGGAACACCTGTCATCATTGCTACTACTTCAGCTATATCATCTTCTGTAACTAATTCCCTGTGTAATTTTGATTCTTGTTCCCACTTTTGTTTTTCATGCTCTAATTCTGCAAGTAGTTTCTTTTCTAAATCTCTGAACTCAGCAGCTTTTTCAAATCTTTGACTTTTTATAGCATTTATTTTTTCTTGTTTAACATTCTCAATTTTTGCTTCTATTTTAAGAATATTTTCTGGTACATGAATATTTTTAATATGAACTCTGGCTCCACCTTCGTCCATCGCGTCTATAGCTTTATCAGGCAAGCAACGGTCGCTTATATATCTTTGCGTTAATGAAACACATGCTTTAAGAGCTTCATTGGTATAAGTAACTAAATGATGATCTTCATAACGGGCTTTAATATTATTTAAAATTTCTAAAGTCTCTTCAGGAGTAGTTGGCTCCACAATAATTTTTTGAAACCTTCTTTCTAAAGCACCATCCTTTTCAATGTATTGTCGATATTCATCTAACGTAGTAGCCCCTATACATTGTATATCTCCTCGAGCAAGAGCCGGTTTAAACATATTAGAAGCATCGAGTGAGCCAGATGCACTACCAGCACCAACTATAGTATGAATTTCATCAATAAAAACTATAATATCATGGTTCTTTTCTAACTCGTTTAAAACAGCTTTCATTCTTTCTTCAAATTGGCCCCTATATTTTGTTCCTGCAACTAACGAAGCTAAATCAAGTGTGATAATACGTTTATTAAAAAGGGCACGACTTACTTTTCGTGTAGCAATCCTAATAGCTAAACCTTCTACAATAGCTGATTTACCTACACCTGCCTCTCCTATAAGAACAGGATTGTTTTTTTTACGTCTAGATAAAATTTGGGCAATCCTTTCCAATTCTTTTTCACGACCAACTACAGGATCTAATTTCCCTTCTTCAGCAAGTTTAGTAAGATCTCGCCCAAAATTATCTAACACAGGCGTTTGACTTTTAGATTCTCCTGCAGTTCGTTTTCCAGGAATATTAGCCATAGCATCATCATCTTCTTCTGAATCTCCAGGTAATTCATCACGCGGCTCATCAAATGATTGATCTTCTGAATTTAAATGAATATTTTTAACTTTAATATGTTCATGAACTATTTCATATGTTATACCACTTTGCTTTAATAGTGATGTTACAATATTATCTTCATCTCTTAATATTGCTAGAAGTAAATGCTCTGTACGTATTACATCACTTCTGAAAGCTTTAGCTTCTAAATAACTTAATTTCAAAGCTCTATATGCTTGTTTGAAAATAGGTATGTTATTTGATAATACCTTCTTATTAGGTTTTGTAGTTGATTTTACGCTATTTTCTATAAGTTTTTTTAATTCTTTTATATTAACACCAAGTGATATTAGAATTTGAATAGCTGTACATTCTTTTTCTCTTATTAATCCAAGCATAAGATGTTCTATGCCCATAGAATCACTCCCTAATCTTTGAGCTTCTTCACTGCTAAAAGCTAATGCATAGTTCAATCTTTGCGAAAACTTTTCATTCATTTTTATTAATCTTTGTTTGAATATTAAAATATAATTCTTATAAAAGTTTTTCAAAGTTAATTACATTTATAATAAAACCCACCAAAAAGTTTATTTTTTTAAGAAAAATTGTTAAAAAATAAAAATTATTATTTACAATTCATTAAAGAAAAAATGTTAATTTCGTGCTTCTCTTTTAATATGATGTTTTATTAAACACAAATTTATCTTAAATTATTGATATTATGGAAGAAACAAAATCATCTAAAATTATACCCGTTGATATTGAAGATCAAATGAAGTCAGCTTACATTGATTATTCAATGTCTGTGATTGTATCAAGAGCATTGCCTGATGTAAGAGATGGATTAAAACCAGTTCATAGAAGAGTTTTGTTTGGGATGCACGAACTTGGAGTATATTCAAATAAACCTTACAAAAAATCAGCTAGAATAGTAGGGGAGGTATTAGGTAAATATCATCCCCATGGCGATACTTCCGTTTATAATGCTATGGTGAGAATGGCTCAAGATTGGTCATTACGTTATCCTTTAGTTCAAGGACAAGGTAATTTTGGCTCTATTGATGGAGATGGCCCTGCAGCAATGCGTTATACTGAAGCTAGACTTAGCAAAATAGCTGAAGAAATGCTTGCCGATATAGATAAAGATACAGTTGATTTTCAGTTAAATTTCGACGATACACTAGAAGAACCTGTTGTAATGCCATCTAAAATACCAAATTTATTAATTAATGGAGCTTCAGGTATTGCTGTAGGAATGGCTACCAATATTCCACCTCATAATTTAAATGAAGTAGTAGATGGCATTATAGCTTATATAGATAATAATGATATAAGTGTAGCTGAATTAATGAAATATATTAAAGCTCCTGACTTCCCTACAGGAGGAATAATATATGGTTATCAAGGCGTAAAAGATGCCTACGAAACTGGTAAAGGGAAAATAATTATAAGAGGCCAAACTACTATCGAAAAAGATGAAAAAGAT
>DAOTOD010000264.1:1951-2825 GCA_035451165.1 Bacteroidales bacterium | reverse complement strand
TAATAATGGATGAGCTATTTTGTAAGCTAGTTTTTCTATTTCAGAGTATTTTATTTTTTTATGTATTATTAAAGCAAGATCTCTTCGTACTTCTGGGAACTTAGATAAATCTTTAACTTTGAAATTAATATTATTAAATATTTCTATTATTTTATTCCACATAAATTCTGCATAAAATATAGTTTCTTTGAGACCGAATTTTTTAGTTATGTTAGTTTCAATTTTACCTAATTCAACTATTGTATCATCTTTATATATTAAAGAAAGCCCTTCTGTAAAAAATTTTTTATTATAGTATTCTTTTTTTTGAAGCTTATCAGGTTCAATACTAAGTTTTTTTAATATATTAAATACATGTGCTTTAAGGTAAAAAAAGTCAACTTTAGTTATAGGTAAATACCATGTTTCGGGGTGTTTGTTCCCTCCTATAAATAAAGCTAATACTTCATTCTCTTTGTATTTGTTTAAGGCGTTATTTTCTTTTTCTGGAAGTTCGTCTATCTTATAAACATTACCAAATTCAAATAATTTAACATCTTGTATTTTCCTATTTTGGTTATATAAAATAATTTCTAATCCGCCATATAGTAAAGTTTGCCTTAATACATTTAAGTCACGGCTTAAAGGATTTAATATTTTTACACTTTTATTTAAAGGAAATATAGGATTATTTTCATATAATGTGCTTGAAGTAAGAGAATTGCACATAATTTCTGTAAAACCATTATTAACTAAATAGTCAGCAATTATTCTTTTTCTTTTTTCTGAGGTATTTTCTATATTATTACTAAGTGAAGCATTTATTCTACCTGTTAAAGGTATTTTATTATAACCGTAAATGCGTAGTATTTCTTCAATAATATCTATTTCTCGA
>DAOTOD010000264.1:0-1941 GCA_035451165.1 Bacteroidales bacterium | reverse complement strand
TTTAAAAGTAGGTATTTCAAGCAATAAACCATTATCTTGTTCTTGTAATATTTTTACTTGTATTGATTCTAAAATAAGTGTTATAATATCTTTATTGATAATGTCTGTTCCTGCTATAGAATTTAATTTATTATATGACAAAAAAACTTTAATAGGTTCTATAGGTTTAGGGTAAACATCTTTGATTTCAGAAGATATGTAACCTCCTGCAATTTGGCATATCATTAAAGCGGCTCTCTTTAAAGCATAAATGGTTATATTAGGATCGGTGCCTCTCTCGAAACGAAATGAAGCATCTGTTTTTAAAGAATGCCTTTTAGAGGTTTTGCGTATTGATGATGCTTTAAAGCAAGCTGATTCTAAAAAAACATCTTTTGTATTGTCAGTGATGCCTGAGTCTATACCTCCAAAAACTCCTGCTATACACATAGGTTCGCTTTCATTACATATCATAAGATCTTCAGGATTTAATTCACGACTAATACCATCTAGCGTTACGAAATTTGTTTTGGAAGGTAAACTTTTAACTATTATTTTATTACCTTTAATTTTGGAAGCATCAAATGCATGTAAAGGTTGTCCTGTTTCAAATAGTACAAAATTCGTTATATCTACAATATTATTAATTGGACGAATACCTATTGCTTTCAATTTTTCTTTTAACCATTTTGGTGAATCTTGCACTTTAACATTTTTAATAGAAACTCCCGAATATCTTATACAATTATTATTTTGTATTTCTACTTCAATGTTTAGATCGTGATTTTTAGTTGAAAATTTATTTACATCAGGTATAATTAAAGATAATTTATTATGATTATTGTTAAAGTAGTTATTTAGATTTAGTACAGCTATTATATCTCTTGCTACTCCTATATAAGAAGTTGCATCAGAACGGTTAGGAGTTAATCCTATTTCAAAGATAGTATCCTCATAGACTTTAAAATATTCTGAAGCGAGCATTCCTGTTTTAACATCATTAGGCAAGACAACAATACCATAGTGTGAATTGCCTAAACCAATTTCATCTTCAGCACATATCATGCCTTCTGATTCTATTCCTCTTATTGATATTTTCTTTATAGTTATTTTTTCTTCTCCCCGGAAAACATTCGTACCAATAGGAGCAAATAATACTTTTTGTCCTTTATCGACATTTGGCGCGCCACAAATTACATTAAAAATATTATTACCGTCGGTGACCTTACAAATACTTAATTTATCAGCATTTGGATGTTTTTCTTTGTCAAGGATTTCAGCTATAATAATTCCATTTAGCCCTCCTGGTATAGAAGAATAATATTCATAATTTTCCACTTCTAATCCACAATTAGTAAGTATTTCTGCTAATTGTTTAGGATTAGGCAATTCTTTAATATAATCTTTTAATTGATTGTAAGAAATTTTCATATTTTTAATATAAAAACTGCAAAAGTATATTATTTTAACTAATCATACTCCAGTTATTAGATTTTGCTGATAATAATTTTATTTGATAAGCGAGACGTCTATTTTTTTCTAGTTGTAACAATGGATCTTCATTTATTATTTTTTCAGCAGTTAATCGAGCAAGTTTTAAAACTTTTTCATCCTTTGCTAAGTCAGCTATTTTTAAATCTATAATACCACTTTGCTTAGTGCCTTGTAAATCTCCTGGTCCTCTTAATTTTAAGTCAGCTTCTGCTATAGTAAAACCATCATTTGTTGAAACCATTATTTCGAGTCTTTTGCGGGCTTCGGTTGTTAATTTATGATTCGATATTAAGATACAATATGATTGATAATTACCTCTACCTACTCGTCCTCTTAACTGATGCAATTGGGCAAGTCCAAAACGTTCGGCATTTTCAATAATCATAATAGAAGCATTAGGGATATCAACACCTACTTCTATTACAGTTGTAGCAACCATTATTTGTGTTTCTCCTTTAATAAAACGTT
>DAOTOD010000263.1:0-2852 GCA_035451165.1 Bacteroidales bacterium | reverse complement strand
AATATCGATATTTCTACTTTAGCCGGAGGCATATATGAAGCTATGATTACTACAGTGGCCGGCCTTATAGTAGGTATAATAGCTTATTTTTGTTATAATATAATTGTTGCTAGAATTTCAAAACTTGTATTTATAATGGAAGCAAGAGCAACAGAATTTATGGATTTACTACACGAACCCGCACCTTGAATGTTTTATTAATTATTTACTATTAAGGTTAATGTTATGGCTATTCAAATGCGAAATAAAAGGAGTATAGAATTCAGCACTGCCTCAATGTCTGACCTTGTATTTCTTTTACTTATTTTCTTTATGCTTACAAGCACACTTATAAGTCCTAATGCTATTAAATTACTATTACCATCAAGTAATAGTAAAACTATGGCAAAGCAAACAATTACCATATATGTTAACGAAAACTTGCAAATGTATTTAGAAACTAGACCTGTAGATTTACAATCATTACAAATTTTGTTAGAACAAAAATTACAAGGCCAAACTGATGCTTCTATTGTTCTTAAAGCCGATAAAAGTGTACCTGTACAAGAAATTGTTAGTATTATAGATGTAGTTAATGCTATTAATGATAAATATAAAACTAAACATAAAATTATTTTGGCTACTAAACCTTTAAAATAAATAAAGCGTATAACTCAAAAATTAATTACTAAGTGCCATGGAAACAAAAAAAGATAAAATCAAAGGGTTAATTGGGACTCTTTTGTTTCATTTAGTGGTACTTATTATATTTCTTTTAGTTGGTTTTACTACCCCTTTACCGTTACCTGAGGAAATAGGAGTTGAAATACAAGGTGGAAGCAGCTTTGGTATGGGTGATAATATTCAAATGGATGCTACATCAGCTAATGTGAAACAAACGCAACCCCAACCGAAAAGTAGTGATAATAATGATTATGTAACGCAAAATACTGAAGAAGCATATAATATTGATAAAACAAAAAATAATAGCGATGCAAAAAATGTTAATGAAACTAATACAAAAAATAAAGTAACTAAATGGATTCCTGATGGTAGCATTTTTTCTAAAAATCAAGGGAATGCTAATAATATAGGTAATGAAAGTTATGGGAGTAAAGATGGAGAAGGAGTAGGAAATAATAATAATTCAGGTAAAGGGCTAGGTAATGGGCCAGGTACTGGTATTGGGTATGACCTTGAAGGCAGGAATGCTAGTTATTTACCTTCACCTGATAAAAATTTTAGTGAGTCTGGTACAGTTGCAATTACTATATGGGTAGATAAAAATGGCAATGTGGTTGGAGTACGTTATGACCCTCGTAAATCAAATACGACTAGCATGAAATTAAGAAATTTAGCCATTGAAGCTGCTAAAAAATCAAAATTTAGCCCTAAAGCTGATGCCCCTGAAGAACAAATGGGAACTATTACTTATATTTTTGTTACCCAATAATGAATTATCAACAAACACTTCTTTTTCTATATAATAAATTACCTATGTATCAGCGCATAGGTGCTGCTGCTTATAAAGCTGATCTTAAAAATACTGAATTACTGTGTCAAATTGCTGGTCATCCTTACTTGCAATATCCTTCAATTCATATTGCTGGGACCAATGGAAAAGGTTCTGTTTCTAACATTATTGCATCAGTATTGCAAACTATGGGGCTAAAAACAGGATTATATACTTCACCTCATCTTAAAGATTTTAGAGAAAGAATCCGTGTTAATGGCAAAGTAATTGAAAAACAATATGTAGTTTCTTTTGTAAATAAGTATAAAAAGTATATTGAAGAAATAAAACCATCTTTTTTTGAGATTACTTTTGTAATGGCAATAGAATATTTTGCTTCACAAAAAATAGATATTGCTATTATTGAAACAGGAATGGGAGGTAGACTTGATTCAACTAATGTAATAACACCTATTCTTTCTATAATTACTAATGTTTCTTATGACCATACTCAATTTTTAGGCGATACATTAGAAAAAATAGCTGCTGAAAAGGCTGGTATAATAAAAAAAAATATCCCTGTAATTGTAGGCGAGAGTAATTTTTTAACTGATTATGTATTTATAAATAAAGCACAAAATAATAATAGCAAATTGATTTTTGCTGATAAAAATTTTTCAGTTAAAATACTAAATAACAATTATCTTGAAAATAATATAGTAAGTTATAGCGCTTATAAAGGTAATAAACTATTACTCAATAAAATAAATTGTCCTTTAAGTGGAATTTATCAATCTAAAAATATAGTTACTATACTCGCAGCTATTGAAGAATTAAGAAATTTAGGTTATAATATTTCGGATATAGCTTTATTACAAGGGATTGAAAATGTAAAAAAAAATACTGGTTTTTTAGGTCGATGGGAGGTTATTTCAAAAAAACCGTTAATAATATTTGATATAGCCCATAATCCTTCTGGTATAGAGTTGATAGTAAAACAATTAAATTTGATAAATAAACGCAAGCTACATATGGTTATGGGTGTTGTGCAAGATAAGGATATAGAAACAATTTTGAATTTGTTGCCAAAAGATGCGTTTTATTACTTTTGTAAAGCTGATGTTCCTAGAGCCTTAGATGCTAAAATACTTCATAATAGGGCCAAAGAAAAAGGATTAAATGGGAAGTTTTATGATACTGTTAAGCAAGCTTTTGAAACAGCAAGATTAAATGCTAATTTAGACGATGTTATTTTTGTAGGAGGTAGTGCTTTTGTGGTTGCAGAAATTTTATAAAAGTTACATAAAATATAAATAATATTAATTTTTTGTATTTATTTCTATAAAAATGAAAAAGTAAATAATTTTTTATCGATATTTGCATAAATTTTTAATTAACGTAATTTTTATTTTTAATCTCG
>DAOTOD010000262.1:0-2856 GCA_035451165.1 Bacteroidales bacterium | reverse complement strand
TAATTAATTATTTAATAATTATTTAAAACTATCTTATTAAAGTAACTGTACCATGTTTTACAAATATATCCCCTTTTGAGCTTTTGAATTGTATTCTATAAACATAAACTCCTGGTGGACAAGGTTGGTTTTCAAAAGTACCATCCCAGCCAACATTATAATTATTAGAATTAAAAACACGTTGCCCCCATCTATTATATATTTCCATTAAATAATCATCTTCCTCGATAAAAATACCAAAAGGTTTAAATACAGTATTATAACCTGCTGGAATAAAAGCATTAGGTATAAATAATTTAGGATTTTGTAATGCAAGAGCTATATTCGAATAACTTGTATCCGAAAAACCATAATAATTTAAAGGACCTTCTATTGCTGAAACTACATAAGAAAATTTACCTTCATTAAAAGAATATAGCGTTATATCATCAGTATAAGTAGTAACTCCAAATGGTACATTAATAGCTGAAGGGTCAATAATTCCATTTACAATTCTATATATATTATAAGAATCTACATTACCAAGCCAATATTCGTAATCGTTCCAGCTAAGAGTATTAGTTAAATTATCATTAGCCTGTACAGTAAGATAAATAGTTCTTGCTACATTAGAAGTTAAAGAAGGGTTACTGCAACTATCTAAAACTATTACTCTATAGTAATAACTTTTCTCATCGACTTTGGCCGAAGCATCATAAAATTTTATAATAGGTATATTTGTATTCCCCAAGCTACCTATTGCTGTGTAATTACCATTTAATGATTCTGCTCTTTCAAAAATATATTTAGCAACATATGCTGAAGTATCAACAAAACATTCCAATCGTACTTTACCACCTGTTAATGGTTGTGTTTGCTCAACGCTTGCAACTTTAAGATATACATATTGTGGTTTTTTAGGTACTATAGCTACTATACAAATAATATTAGAAGAAGAAGTAGTTATATCACCTGTATTATTATCATAAGCCTGGATATAATAACAATAATTAGAATAAGGATTAAGTCCCGTATGTGAATAGCTACTTGAAAAAGCAGAAACTGTATCTAATAAAACAGGGGTATTATTATTTTCTTTCATCCATATTCTATAACCGCCTAACGGAGGATCTAAATGGATATATGGTGTCCAATAAAGCATTATAGTATTTTGGCAAACATCTAATGCACCATTAAGATGTATTGTTTGATGGTCTATTCCTAAAGGGCTTGTATTTAAACAACTATCAAAAGCTGCTATACGATATGCTTCTGGGCCATTAGCAGGAAAAGAATTATTATTAATATAAAAAGTATTATGTATACCCCAAACTGTATCTATAGGTTTCCAAATTCCTGAAATATTTTGATAAATTATATAACCCTCTGTATCAAAAGCTGAACTTGCTTGCCAACCTATCACCGTTTTACCACTAGTATTATCAACACTAACAGAATCAATAATAGGAGTATTAGGAGGTGTAATATCTTGAAATAAACTTCCACTTACGTTAGATACAGATAAACAACCTATTGAATCATATATCTCGATCTTATAGTTTACTAAAGCATTACAAAATGTAATTGTATCATTATATATATTGCCTGACGTAGAATCTATTAAAACCCAATTACCTGGAAGGTATTCTCTATATACATTATAGTAATGAGATGAAGAAGGCAACAAAGGATTATAAATAGGGGACCAATTTAAATTAGCCACTCCCGAACCTGTATTATTAACTGTTAAAAATATAGTACTAGCTACTTTACTAGGATTTGAATAAATGCTACCATTACAACCTGAACGAGTTACTAAGTAATAATACCCCGGATACAAGTTTGCATTTGCACCAATATGTGTATATGTAGTGGTATTATAATTAAATATACTATCAATAAGACTAAAAGGACCTGTAGAGCTATTTGAATAATAAACATGATAGCTATTAAAAGAAGATTTAGCTCCTGTGTCGGGTGGTAACCAAGTAAGGCTTACATCACCATTAGGTAAAACTTCTAAACATCTTATCTCTGGTGGCCCCATTACAGGTGGAGCTTTTACAACAATAGTAATAGTTTTCCAAGCAATCGCCGGAGCAGGGCAAAAGTCATCATGAACTTTAATCACAAAAGTATAAACATTTGAAGTACTACCACAACCTAAAGTAGTATTAATATGATTACAGGTAGTTTGCCAATTAAAGCTAGTACTAACATTAGAAACATTTATAACTGGAGGTGGAGAAGATAAAACAGCACAAGGAGGATTTAAACATCCCACATTGATATTTGTATACCCCAAACCAAATTGAGGCCCTGAAGCTGTTAAAGTTAATGTTTGCTGGCTACCATCAGGCAATAAATCTATATCGTTAGCACTCATATTAAAACTCACAAAATCTCCTGCCCAAATTGTATCGGCATAAAGCGTATATAAGCCGGTATTAGGATCAATGAAAGGAGCTGTTACAGAAGGAGGTCCATTATTACCGCAAGATATTAAAACTATTTGCATTTCTCTAAAAATCTCGGCTACTTTAATTCCACACTTATAAGCTGTAACCTTAACAACTGTAACAAAAGCACCCTGAGTAAAAGAAGTAAAAGATATCTCTCCTGTATTTAAATCAACTGTTGCAGGTACATTATTAGGATTTTGTGCAGTTCCTGGTAAAGGAGAAAGATAACTATATCCTGGAGCATAAGTTACAACAGGCTGATTAATATTTATTAATGGAGTTCCCCATTCAAATGTGAGAGAATCTAAATCTGGATCCCAAGCATTATGATTATAAGTAAATGGATAGCCTGTACAAATCACAGAAGAAGGCACTTCTGCAAATTTAGGACTATTATCGTAACAAGGATTTGCAG
>DAOTOD010000261.1:0-2862 GCA_035451165.1 Bacteroidales bacterium | reverse complement strand
GAAGTTTATACAACCTTACCATGTGATGTAAATAATTCTAATGATACTCTAAATATGAATATAAATATAATTAATATTGACATTATGTATGTTTATGTAGCATATGACCCAACATCTGCTTTACCAGAAGGCCCTGGTACTTCAACTTTACAAATACCTCAAATAATTACTTCATTAGCCGCTACCAGTTCCACAGATTTTATTTGTGGAGGTACATGGGCAGAAAATAAATGGTACGCTGCAGAATATAATGCTAACGGTAACGGTAATTTATACACTATTGATACCATAACAGGTACAATGACAGCTATTGGTACAATGGGCAAAAAAATCAATGGTATCAGCTACGATCCTGTTAATCACATTATGTATGGAATAACCTCAACTGAATTATATACAATCAATATGAATACTGGTGCTGCTACATTAGTAGGAAATTGCGGAATATCAGGCTCTACCTTTATAGGATTAGCATGTAACATGCAAGGGCAACTATATACTTATAGTTTGCATGATTCTAAACTATATTCTATTAATCCTACTAATGGTACAGCTACAGTTATTGGTAATATAGGATTTACTGCTGCCTATGCACAAGATTTGGAATTTGACATGAAATCGGGTGTTTTATATATGGCTGCTTACAATGGAGATGTTGCTTCTGGAGAGCTTAGAACTGTTAATACTTCAACAGGAGCTACTACACTAGTTGGCCCATTTATGAATAATGCTGAAATATGTGGTTTAGCTATACCTTATGCCCCAATATCTTCTATCAATGAAATAAACGAAAATATTAATTTTAACTTCTATCCAAATCCAGCTAATAGCATTATATATGTAAATGCTAATTATAATATCACCTCTATTAAAATATATAATCCTCTTGGACAAATTGTTGCTGAATATAAAACTAACAGCAATCTCACTAAACTCGACGTAAGCAATATAGTTACAGGCTTATACTTTATACAAGCTGAAACAGAAAAAGGGTTGCAAACTCAAAGGTTAATAATTAATAAATAATAATTATAAAATTATTATTTAAAAGAGGTTGTTTCAAAAGAGCAACCTCTTTTTTTTGTTTTTATTATGCGAAAAACTATTTTTGCAACAATATGATTTCATTAAACAATATTTCTATATCCTTTGGAGATTTTATCCTATTCAATGATATTTCTTTTAATATTAACGAAAGAGATAGAATAGGCCTAGTAGGCAAAAATGGAGTAGGTAAAACTACATTATTAAAAATAATATCATATATAATTAAGCCCACAACTGGAACTATTAGTATACCTAAAAATTATACTATTGGTTTTTTACCACAAGAAATACCCCTTACCAGTAAAAAAACCGTTTTAGAAGAAACCAAAACAGCTTTTAATAAAGCTTTAAAGTATGAACAAGACATAAAAAAATATACTCGCGAAATATCTTTAAGAAATGATTATAACTCTCCTGAATACTTAAAATTGATTACTTTGCTAAATGAAACTTCTGACAAATTTACTTTGCTTGGCGGCAACAATATAAACGAAAATATTGAAAAAGTACTTACAGGATTAGGTTTTAAAAGAGAAGTTTTCAATCGTCCCCTTAAAGAATTCAGTGGTGGCTGGCAAATGAGAGTTGAACTAGCTAAAATATTATTACAACAACCTAATCTTATATTACTTGATGAGCCTACTAATCATCTTGATATTGTATCTATTGAATGGCTGGAAGAATTTTTATCTTCATATAAAGGAGCTGCAATAGTAGTTTCTCACGACAAAGCATTTTTAAATAATGTTACTAATCGTACTATTGAAATTGCTAATGGTAAAATCTATGATTATAAAGCTAATTATTCAACATATATAGAACTACGCAAGGCTTTACAAAAACAACAAGAAGCAGCATATAACAATCAACAAAAAACAATATCAGAAATAAAATCTTTTATAGAAAAATTCAGATATAAACCTACTAAAGCTAAACAAGTACAGTCAAGAATAAAAATGCTTGATAAAATAGAACTTATAGAAATAGATAAAATTGATACTTCCGCTATACATTTTCGTTTCCCACCAGCCCCCCATGCAGGTAAAATAGTATTTGAAGCAAATGAATTAACTAAAAAATACGATGATAAAATTGTACTGTATAATTTAAATTTTTCTATAGCTAATAAAGATTCTATCGCTTTTGTAGGAAAAAATGGTGAAGGCAAAACTACTCTTGCAAGAATGATAGTAGGTGATTTAGCTCCTACTTCTGGTAAATGTAAACTAGGTCATAACGTAAAAATAGGTTATTATGCTCAAAATGAAACAGAACTACTTTGCCCTGAAAAAACTGTATTTCAAACTATTGATGAAATAGCCATAGGAGAAATAAGACCTAAAATAAGACATATTTTAGGAAGTTTCCTTTTTTCAGGTGATGCTATAGAAAAAAAAGTTAAAGTACTCTCCGGCGGTGAAAAAGCTAGATTAGCTCTTGTTAAACTACTTCTTAAACCTGTCAACCTATTAGTTTTAGATGAACCAACTAATCATCTTGATATATTTTCTAAAGAAGTACTAAAAAATGCTCTCTTAAAATATGATGGAACATTAATAATAGTTTCGCACGATCGTGACTTTTTACATGGCTTAACTAATAAGGTTTTTGAATTTAAAAATAATACTATAAAACAACATTTTGGAGATATTTACGACTTTTTGGATACCCAAAAATTAGTTTCTTTAAGCAAATTAGAATAAAATGATTCTGCTAATACTAAAAAAAACAAAAGTTTAACTAACGACAATAGCACAAAGCCATTACAACAAAAAGAGATATGGAAAAAGAAAAAGGAAAAGGAAAAAGAACTAA
>DAOTOD010000260.1:0-2872 GCA_035451165.1 Bacteroidales bacterium | reverse complement strand
AAAATTTAACTAATTTTTCTCAACTTAATTTAATCGATGCAGCCAAAATAACATCAGCAGTAGCTAATGGGACACTACCTCTATCGTTCGTTTTAAATGTAGAAGCAAAAAATCCTAATCCCGTTAAAGCCTCAATGAACAAACTAGAATGGATTTTATTTATTGATGACATAGAAATGATTAATGGCATTTTAAACAAAAAAATTGAAATTGCCCCTTCTGGAGGTATATCCGTTTTCCCTATTCTTATGCAAATGGATCTTAAAAAAATTCTTTCAGGTAAAAGCGGAGATGCTCTATTAAATTTTGGATTTAACTTAGCTGGCGCTGGTAATAAACCTACTCGAATAACACTCAAAGCTAAACCTTCAATAATGATAGGGAATAGCACTATAACCTACCCCGGCTATATAAGTATTAATAACGAATTTACTTCAAAATAATTATTATTTAAAATTTTAAAACTTGCTTAAAAAAAGCAACTATAAAATATAATTATTGTCTTTATATAATGTAATTTAAAATCAATAATATTTCATTTTATAAATATTATTTATTATTTTTAATATCTTTTTACAAAAACTTTTACAAAAACGTAAAATTCTTTTATGAATAAATTATATTCAAAATTTTTAATACTAACTCTAACAATTTTATGTTTTGGGATTGTAAAATCACAAACTCCTATATCTATATGCCCACAAGTTACTACTTATAGCTCTATGGTAAGGGGCTATCATTTTACTGCCCCATGTAATTTTACTATTTGCGGCTTATATGTTCCTCCCGATGCATCATCAGGATTGCAAAGTGTTGCAGTTGTGAGATTTAACGCAGGCCCTCCACCCGCTTATTCTTCTACAACTAATAATTTTGTTCAGTTATTTTACCAACCTAATTGGCCCACTAATACTATGATACCTTGTAATATTAATGTTTCTGCAGGACAAATTATTGGAGTATATGGTGCTAGAGGTGGTTCTTCAATGATAAATAGCTATGGCCAAGCAAAATGTATGACTAATATATTGGGATATTCTGTAATGCTAGAAAGAAGCGGAATGCAATATGATTTAAGTACTCAACCTATGCACGACATATGGAGTGAAGTAGACTATTACATAGGCAGAATAATTATGTACATAAATTGTTGCCCAACCGCAAGCTTTACAGCTACAAATTCTGTATGTCTAGGAGCTCCTGTTACAGTTACTTATACTGGTAGCGGTACTGCGGGAGTAGCTAATTTTAACTGGACATTTAACAATGGCTCTCCTGCTACTGCTAATACTATTGGCCCTCACAGTGTAACATGGTCAACACCAGGTACATATAATATAGACCTTTCTGTAAGTCAATCCGGATGTACTACAGTAACTAGTAGCCAACAAATTGTGGTAAATCCTTTACCTAATGCTAACGCAGGCCCCGACGTATCAATTTGTCAAGGTCAAAGCACCACACTTAACGGAACTGGTGGCAACAGTTTTAATTGGAGTAACGGAGCAACTACACCTAACATTACTGTTGCACCAACTACTACAACAACATATACTTTAACAGTAACCGGAATAGGAGGTTGCACAGCTACTGATAACGTTGTAGTTACTGTTAACAATTTACCCACTGCTAATGCAGGCCCTGATGTTACTATATGCCAAGGAGAAACTACAACCCTAAATGCTTCAGGAGGTGGAACATATTTATGGAGCAATCAGGCAACAACAAGCTCTATAACTGTATCGCCTTCAACAACAACTACTTATACAGTTACTGTAACATCAGCAGTGGGATGTTCAGCAAGTGATGCTGTAGTAGTAACTGTTAATCCTTTACCTACTGCTAATGCGGGTCCTGATATATCTATTTGTGCTGGTACATCAACTGTTTTAAATGCAAGTGGTGGAAGTTCATATCAGTGGAACACAGGCTCAACTAATTCTTCACTAACTATAGCCCCCTTGAGTACAACTACTTATATAGTTACTGTGTATAATTCATTAGGATGCTCCGCTTCTGATGATATTATAGTAACTGTTTTACCTATTCCTAACGCTAATGCTGGCCCAGATCAATCAATATGTCTTGGTTCTGCTACAACTCTAACAGCTTCAGGGGGTATAGCATACTTATGGAGTACTAACCAAACCACCTCTCAAATCTCTGTTACACCTAATCAAACAACAACATATACTGTAACAGTTATAGATATAAATACTTGTACAGCTACCGACAATGTAATAGTTAATGTTTATACAAGCCCCCCAGTAAGTGCAAGTAATGATACTAGCACATGTCAAGGTAATCCTGTTATTCTAACAGCAGCAGGAGGAAATACTTACTTGTGGAGTACTTCTGAAACCACAGCTTCTATTTCTGTATTACCTTCAACAACAACTACTTATACAGTTACAGTAACAGATATAAATGGTTGCTCTGGTACAGATAATGTTGTTGTAACTGTAAATCCTATACCACTTATTACTGCGTCCCCCTCTGTAGCAAATATATGTATAGGTGATTCTATTACACTCAATGCAACAGGAGGAATATCTTATACCTGGGCTCCTTCTGTCGGGCTTTCTAATAACTCTATTCCTAATCCTGTAACCTCTCCTAGTGCTAATATCACTTATACTGTAACTGGCTATAATCAATACGGATGTACAAACTCTGCTAATGTCAATATAACTGTAGAAGCATTTCCTTTATTAGCTATAACCCCAAGTAATGCGACAATATGTTCAGGACAATCTATAAATTTAACAGCAAGTGGAGCATCAACATACAATTGGTCCCCATCAACAGGTTTATCTTCAACAACAGGTGCTAATGTAACTGCTTCTCCAACAATAACTACTACTTATACTTT
>DAOTOD010000259.1:0-2878 GCA_035451165.1 Bacteroidales bacterium | reverse complement strand
ATTGAAGCTGACTATCAAGCTATTTTGCAATCAGATGAAGGAAAACGAATTATGAACAATAATTTTTTAGCTATAAAACAAAACTTAAATAAGTCAATTTTCCCAATTATCCAGCAATCTCTTGATATTTTCTATAAGCTAGCTAATGATAGTGACAAAGTTATTTATCATATTAAAACAATGGCAGACTGCTTTGCGGACCAATTTCCAGAAAAAATGATAAGAGCAATGGTAGTTCCAGCCATACAACCAACCAAAGAATTTCTTAACCCAGCTTTAAGTGGATTAGCAATACCTTCTTTTCTTAATAAATATAGTTATTATTTTAATACATTAGCTATTAAAATGTTATCAACTCCTATAAAACAATTTAGAAAAAATAATGGCTTACCAATAAAATATAAATTACCAAACACTAAATTCATCTATGGAATAAGTGAACACTTTTTAGCAAAACCTAAAGATTTTCCAAAAAACTCTATTTTTACTGGTTTTTGGTTTAAAAACTCTAATAAAGAATTGTCACCAGAGTTATTGCAGTTTATTCAATCAGATGAACCACCATTAATTTTAACTTTTGGAAGTATGCTGGTTAATAGTAAATTTAACTTGCTAAAAGCTATAATTCAGCTTACAAAACAACTTAATATAAAAATTATTGTAATAAAAGGTTGGGGGTTTGATAAAATTGAACTACTTGAAAATCAACCAAATATTAAAGTAATTAACGAAGCTCCATATGAAAAATTATTCCCTTATGCAAAAGCTATAATACATCATGGAGGTATAGGAACTACTGCCGAATGTCTAAGAGCAGGTAAACCTTTTATGATTTGCCCTATTATGTACCCTATTGGTGACCAATATTTCTGGGGAATGCTATCTTTTAAAAAAGGATTATCTTTAAAACCTGTGCCCCTTAAAAAACTAACTGAAGATAAATTTATTTCTAACATTAAAAACCTTATTAAAAATAAAACTTTATTAAAAAATGCTCAACAAATTAAAAATTTGATTGATAATGAAAATGGCATAATGAATGCAATTCAAGAAATAGAAAAAACATAAATCAAAATCTTTAAATACACAAATTTTTATTAATAATTTTTGCATATTCTGATAATTAAATAACTTTGTTGCTCACTTAAAAATAATTTTTATGAATAAATTTTTTTATTATTTAATAATTGTAAGTATAATTATTATTACTAGCTGCAATAACAGCAAGCAAAAAAACATAGAAATAAAAGACTCTTTAAATACAACAATAAAAATGAAACTTGATAAGTACGCTAAAGTAACATTAAATACCGATTTGTCAATACTTTAAAAAAAAAAAAAACAAATTTGGCAAACTTATACGAGGCCGCTAAAATAATGGATGATTTATACTGGGAAGTTGCTATAGGAAATAAAAATGAATTTTTGTCTAACATTAAAGATAGCCTTATAAAATTATATGCTATGATTAACTATGGGCCATGGGATCATCTTGATAATAATAAACCATTTATTGAAGGATATGGCGAAAGACCACCTGGTGCTAATTTTTATCCTAAAGACATGACCAAAGAAGAATTTGAAAAACTAAAAGATAATCTAAAAACCTCTCCTTATACAATTATTCGCCGTAATAATGATGGCTCTCTAAGAGTAATATGGTTCCATGACGCCTTTAATGAACAACTTACAAAAGCTGCTAATTATATTAAAAAAGCTGCTGAATTAACTGAAGATAAAAATTTCAAAAAATACCTTAACCTAAGAGCCGAAGCTCTAATAACTGACAATTATAAATTAAGTGATATCGCCTGGATGGACTCTAAAACTTCTAACATTGAATTTATAGTAGGCCCTATCGAAAATTACACTGATGAATTATTCGGATATAAAACTGCATACGAAGCTTTTATTTTAATAAAAGACAACGAATGGAGCAATAAACTGGCAAAATATAATAAATTATTACCAACTCTACAAAAAGAACTTCCTGTCGATGAAAAATATAAAAAAGAAAAACCCGGCTCTGATTCTGATATTAACGTTTATGATGCTATTTATTATGCTGGTGACTGTAATGCTGGAACCAAAACTATTGCTATAAATTTACCTAACGACGAAGAAATACAACTTCAAAAAGGTACACGTAAATTACAACTTAAAAATACTATGAAAGCTAAATTCGATAATATTCTAGTCCCCATAGCTAATATATTAATAGCTCCAGAACAACGCAAATATATTAAATTTAATGCTTTCTTTGAAAACACCATGTTTCATGAAGTCGCACATGGAATGGGTATAAAAAATACTATAAACGGTAAAGGAACTGTAAGAGAAGCACTCCAAGCCGAATATTCAGCTATTGAAGAAGGCAAAGCTGACATATTAGGGTTATATTTGATAACTAAACTTTACGAAATGAAAGAACTATCTGAAGGAGAACTAATGGATAATTATGTTACCTTTGTTGCAGGTATATTTAGGTCTGTACGATTCGGTACAGCTAGTGCTCATGGTAAAGCAAATATGATAAGATTTAATTATTTTATAGAAAAAAATGCTATAGAAAGACATCCCCAAGGTTATTACTCTATAAACTTTTCGAAAATGAAAGAAGCTGTAATTTATTCCGTTCAAATGATACTTAAGATACAAGGAGATGGCGATAAAGAAACTGCCGAAAAAATAATAAAAGAAAATGGTATAATTAAGCCACCTCTTGAAAACGACCTAAAACTAATAGATAATGCTAAAATACCTGTAGATGTTATATTTGAACAAGGTATTTATTTATGGCAAATTAATTAATTTATTTGTTTAATTTTAAAAAATTAAAATATCTTATTAATTGTTGATTATTAATAACTTATAAAAT
>DAOTOD010000258.1:0-2889 GCA_035451165.1 Bacteroidales bacterium | reverse complement strand
ACTTTATTATCAGTAATACCTGCTACAATTAAAGGAAGATATAATATCACAGATTTTAATGTGAATAAAGAGAAAGCATTGCTAACTGGTAGAATATTGCCCGGCAAAGGGTCTTCTTTATTTCAAGCAATTTTTAATTTTACATGGTTGCCTGCCATCACAGGTATAACTGTACTAAAATTTCAACCTGCTATTTTTTTATTTGATATAAATAATAAAGCAATAACTCAAGTTAAATCTGATTTTAAAGGACAAGCATGGACTGATAATTTATCTGTTGATGATTCTTGTGCTAAAATAATTATTCGAAATTTTATTCCTCGTAAATGCAATAAGTTACATATTACTACAATTGATTATAATGGGAAAATAAAGGATAGCGTTAATATAATATCACCTGATAAAAAGAAAAAAATCAATACTGCAAAAATTATTTATACTCCTAATAATGAACAACTTATAGTAGGTACATATAATAATTTTGTTAAAGGGAAAAAAGCTAATCCGGCTTTTGTTGGATTTAATGAAAAAGCTAATGGTATTTTCTTAATAAAAATGGATTCAGCTGATAGTATAATATTTACTAAATTTTATAATTTTTCTGAGTTTACTAATTTTTATATAAACGCTTATTCAATTAATACTTTGAAATTAAAGAAAAAAGTAGCTCGACAAAAAAATAAAGGTAAAGAAATAACTTTTGAATATGATTTACTTTTTCATGATGTGATTGTTAGAGATAGTAATTATATTGTAATAGCTGAAGCATATTATCCTGAGTATCATACACAATTTTATACTACTTATGATTATTATGGTAGGCCTATAACTATAACTTATCAAATATTTGATGGATATCGTTATACTAGTGCTTTAATAGCTTGCTTTAATGACAAAGGAGATTTGCAATGGGAATATAGTTTAAAAATATGGGATATTTTAAGTTATAACCTCTCTGAACGAGTTAAAGTACTTTTTGATGAGCAAGATATAGTTTTAGCTTATGCTAATGAAGGTAATATAACCTCTATAGTTATAAGAGGTAATCAAATTATTTCAGGAAGAGAAAATTATCCTATAGAAACTAATTATCCAAATGATAAATTAATTACTGACTTTAATAGTAGTTTAGAATATTGGTACGATAATTATTTTATTTCTTATGGTTATCAGAAAATTAAAAATTTTCGAGAGGATGTACCGAACAAAAGACAGGTTTTTTATTTTAATAAAATAGCATTTCGTTAATTTTTTAATATTAAAAGCAACTTATAATGATAATATTAATGTCATCTTACTTTAAATAAACTATACATTATGAAATTAAAATTTCTATTGATTTTATTTTTAATGGGGAATATTTTGTTTTTCTCTTGTAAAAAAGAAAAAGAAGAAGAAAAAGAAGAAAAAAAATATGGGCATATTGTATTTAAGTTTGTACATAATGCAGATGGACAGCCTTTTATTAAAGATTCTTTAATGTATGTTAATGCAGCAGGTAATTTATATATGATTAATGAATTACAATATTTTATCTCGGATGTTACTTTATATAAAAATACAGGTGAAAAAATACTTATAAATGCAGATAAGGATATACATTATGTAGATGTTGACATTCCTTCTACCTTAACTTGGCAAGTATATGATAAGATTAGCGAAGGAAACTATGATTCTATAAATTTTATTTTTGGTATACCAGGTAATAAAAACATACCTTATATGTTTGTTAATCCCCCAGAATCTTACATGTTTTGGCCATATTTTCTAGGTGGGCCTAATGGGGGTTATCATTATTTGAAATTGAATGGTAAATGGTTAAATTCAAATATGGTACTTACTCCTTTTGATTTTCACCTTGGTGTAGGACAAATATATGCCAGTAATGTGCCTGTAGTTGATTCAATAATAGGATATATTCAAAATTATTTTTATGTAAGCTTACCTAATTCGGCATTTTCAATAACTAATGGGCAAGTCAAAGAAATTCAAATAGTTATGGAAATTCAAAATTGGTTTAATAATCCTGTATATGATCATAATGTTTATGGCTCTTATACTATGCAAAACCAGCAAGCTATGCAGGCTATAAAGGAAAATGGGGATGATGTCTTTTCAATAGGTTATATTAAAGATATTTGATTTTATTAAATAGTTTTAAAAATGAAAAATAATTATATATATGTTTTTTTATTTGCCTTGTTAACATTATTGTTTTCTTCTTGTAAAAAAGATCATGAAACAGTAGAAGATAATAATACAAATAATGAATATAAACCTACACCTTATGTGATACAAATACCTTATAGATTCCCTACAACAATTTATGTACCTGCTGATAATCCTATGACTGTTGAAGGTATAGAATTAGGGAGGTTGCTTTTTTATGATGGTAGATTATCAGGACGTATTGAGCCTGATTCCCTTATGAGTTGTGCTACCTGTCATATACAATCTAAATCTTTTGAGTGTGGCATTGATAGTAATAGGTTTAATGTTTGGGGACATCCAAGGGGTATTACAGGCATTAACACACCTCATGTTATGTTGCCTCTTATTAATTTAGTGTGGAATCCTAATACATACCTTTGGAATGGGAAGGTTAATAAACTTGAAAATTTGACATGGATGGGTATTTTGGCTCCACACGAAATGAAAGGAGACACTAATAAGGTTAAAGCTTTATTCCAAAGTATAACAGGATATCCTCCTTTGTTTAAAAAAGCATTTGGGAGTGACCAAATAACAATAGTTAATATGGGCAAAGCTATTTCACAATTTTTAAGAACATTAATATCTTCTAATTCTAAGTTTGATAAATATCTGAGAGGGGAAACACAACTTACACCACAAGAATTACAAGGCTTCGTTTTATTTACTACAGAAGAA
>DAOTOD010000257.1:0-2897 GCA_035451165.1 Bacteroidales bacterium | reverse complement strand
TTAAAAACTAATACATATAAAAATTTACTTATAATAACCGCTATTTCTATAATTATTTTATTAACAGTAACTTATATTATAAAAAACCTTTATAAAAGAAAATTTTAAAACTAATCAAAATTAAAATCTTCTAATATACTTTCTTTATACAATGGGTCTGATTGTATTATTTCTACTAAGCGCTCCTTACATTGATATTTTCGTTTTTTAGCATATTTTTCACTTTTATATCCCATAATTTTTGCAATATCTTTAAGCGATATTTTTTTAAAAAAAAGTATAAGTACTTTTTGACAATCTTTACTAAGTTTAACAAAACTACGCTGAAATAAACGTACTTTAAAATCAGTAATATATTCCTCAATCTTTTCGTCAACCAGATTATATGACAATTCTGTTTCTTCAATATAATTTTCTGCCTTAAATTTTCGCTTGCTAAGTTCTTTAAGCCAAATATTTTTACAAATAGCATAAAAATATGTTTTAAAAGAAGAAGTAAGCTCCAAATCTTTATTCTTATTCTTTTTTAAAATAATTACTACAGCTTCTTGAAAAATATCCCATGCATCATCTTCATTTCCACTATTAGATGTTATATAAAACCTAATCATTGGCAAATATCTATCATAAAGATATTCTAATATTTTTTCATCTTTATTAGAAATACCATTTAAAATTTCAATATCACTATATTCTTTCACAATTTGTATTAAAGAAGTTAGCTAAAATTACAATAATAAATTTATATTTTATAAAATTCTAATTAGCCTTATACGTATTAACACATTTCAAAGTTTCTATTGCCATATCTCAAAATTACTAATAATTCTTTAATATAGTAAAAATGAATTTGTTAAGATTATTAAAGAAGTAAAAATTTTATTTACTTTTTTGTTTTGTTATATTTGCAAGGTTTTAATTAAATTTTTATGAAAAATTTTTATTCAGCTAATCACCTTATAATTTTTATATTATTGTTATATTCATACTCTGCTAGCAGTCAATTACAAGGTACTTATACAATAGGTGGTACGTCTCCCAACTATGCATCAATTAGTGCAGCAGTAACTGCTCTAAATACACAAGGTATAAGTAATTCAGTAATTTTTAATATAAGACCTGGTACTTATACAGAACAAATAACATTAAATACAATAAATGGTGCCAGTGCAACTAAAACAGTAACATTTCAGGCAGAAAATGGAGACAGTACTTCTGTAATAATAAGTTATCCTTCATCTACTACCAATACTAATAATTTTACTATTAAATTAAATGGTTCTGATTATATCACTTTTAAAAAACTTACCATAAAACGTTCTGGGACTAATGATTATAGCCAAGTAATAGATATATCAGGCGGAGCCACACATAATAAATTTACAAGCTGTCAAATAATAGGCAATACAATTGCTACCTCTGCTACTTACGCTGCTCTTGTTGGTTCCACAAATGCTGCAGATGATTCATATAATGAATTTATTTCAAATCTGTTTGAAGGTGGGTCATACGGTATGTATTATTTAGGCAGAGGTAGTACTATGTTAGACAAAGGACTAATAATAAAAAATAATACTTTTTATAATAATTACTATAGAGCAATGTATATTACTGCACAAGATTCTCCAGAAATAATAAATAACATCATTAATGCTTCTGCATCAAGTTCGTCATATCAAGGCATATATGCTTTTTATTGTGATAATGCTTTAAAAATAATTAAAAACAAAATAAGTATTAGTAATGGAGGTATTGGCGTTTATATCCATAATTCATCAGGCTCTGCAACACAAAAAGGATTAATAGCTAATAATTTTATATCTGTAGGAGGCTCTACTGAAGCCGATGGAATATATATATATCTTTCTTCTGCACAGCATATTTATTATAATAGCATAAATATATATTCTACCGACGCTACAAGTAAATCAATTTATATAAATGGAGCAACTGTTTCAAATCTTGATTTAAGAAATAATAATTTATGCTCCACTTCTGGTGGAGGTTATTCTATTTATGTTTCAGATAATACTATAACCCCTATCCTATCATGTGATTACAATAATTTATATACAACTGGTTCTTATGTAGGTTATTGGCAAACTACTGGTAATATCACTGATTTAACTAGCTGGAAAACTATAAGTGGATTTGACTCACATTCTGTTTCTACAGACCCTTTATATATTTCTACAAACGATTTACATTCTCAATCAAGCATAATAAATAATGCTGGTACATCTAGCTTGTCATCAGCTACACCTGTAACCGATGACATAGATAATCAACCTAGAAATTTAGTACATCCGGATATAGGGGCAGACGAGTTTTCTATTGAAGATTTAGGAATATGTAGTTTTAATATAATTGATACCATTTGTTTTAATACTACTTTTAGTGTTAATGTGTATATTAAAAATTATAGTTTAGCTACTTTTACTGGTAATATCCCTTTATATTATAAATATAATAACAATCCAACCGTTAATGAAACAACAAGTGTTTTCACTATACAAGCTGGAGATAGTATATTATATACCTTCAATAATCAAATTACAACTTCTACTCTAGGGAATAATATACTAATAGCAGGTACAGCTTATAATAATGATATTAATCCTAATAATGATGAATCGAATCCTATAAATATATATGTTAATGCTCTCCCTATAACTAACATAAACAATGATACAACCATATGTTTTGGAGATAGTATATTATTAGCGGTTACAGGAGGTATAAACTATATCTGGAATAACGGACTAACAACATCTCAAATACATGTAAATCCAACAGATACAACCACATACTATGTGACAGTAATTGATAATTATGGTTGTTCGACTATAGATAGCGTCACTGTTTATGTAAACAATAATGTTGTAGCTGCCGATTTT
>DAOTOD010000256.1:0-2901 GCA_035451165.1 Bacteroidales bacterium | reverse complement strand
ACTGAACCAAAATTAAATATAAATATCCACAATAAACGCAAACAAAATAATAAAAAAATAAATGAGTAAATTATTAAAATATTCCTTATTATATGTGCTATGTATTATAATTAATGTAGCATTAGTTAAAGCATCCAATTATAAAGATAAACCATCAAAAAGTTATAAACACGCCGTAAATTTATTTGATAAAAAATATTATGAAAGAGCTTTAACAATTTTTTTAAAATTAAATTTTCAAGACCCTGATAATTGCAATTTAAAATTTTATATAGGGGTTTGTTATTTTTTTTCTAATACTCAAAAACAGCTAAGCATACCTTTTCTTGAAGAAGCTTCTAAAAACATCACCCTTGCATATACTTCTAATTATAATCAAAAAGCTGCACCAATATATACTTATTA
Source organism: Bacteroidales bacterium (assembly GCA_035451165.1). Classification (GTDB taxonomy): domain Bacteria; phylum Bacteroidota; class Bacteroidia; order Bacteroidales; family JAKIYJ01; genus JAKIYJ01. The sequence goes on along the minus strand of DAOTOD010000256.1, from coordinate 2,496 downwards.
TTATCTTGGACAAGCATATGAATATTATGGCCAATATCAAAAAGCTATAAATTGTTTTGAAACATATAAAAATTATCTCAATTCTCCTAAATATAAATCACAAATTAGTGAAGTTAATGAACATATAAATATATGCACACAGGCTTTAAAAAATATCGAAAACCAATCTAAACAACTGAAAAATGCAAAAGTTAATAAGGAAAAAAACATTAGTGAAATAAATATTGAACCTTCATTTGAAAAAAATATTAATAATGAATATTTAGATGATGAAATTAAAGAAAATCAAAACATACAGGTTATTAATAATGAAAATGCTATAAAAGATATTGATGAAAAAAAAGTTATTGAAATTAATAATAATATTAATGAAAATGCTCCTATAACAAATAATAATACAAATTTTCAAAAACAAGTTACTGTATTACCTGATAAACAAGATTTAAATGTAATTGAAGCTAATAATTTTTATGTTCAAGTAGCAACAGGAAATAATATGGCCCCTTCATTTTTTAGTAAATTACCTGAAGATGTTTATTCGTGCGAAGGCCAAGATGGTAAAAAACGTTACATATCGGGTTTTTACCAAGATTATCAAAATGCTCAAGCTTATAAAAATAAAGTTGTAGAATTAGGTTTTAAAGATGCATGGATAACTAAAAAAGGTGTTAATTATAAAAAATGTATAAAAATTAAATGATGCTTAATGCAATATAATCTTAAATGGTACTGCAATTATTCTAAAGTACAATATATTTATATTTTTTTTATATACATTCTTTATTTTTTATTAGTTTCATGTAGTAATAAAAACAATAATTACAATAAAACAATCTTTCGCTATAATGAATCATCAGGTATTTTTACCCTTGATCCAGCTTTTGCTAAAGATCAGGCACATACATGGATTACTAATCAGCTTTTTAACGGATTAGTTCAATTAGATGAAAATCTGAATGTAAAACCTTGCATAGCACACAAATGGGATATATCAAATGATGGTAAGTTTTATACTTTTTATCTTAGAAAAGATGTTTTTTTTCACCCTCATAAATTATTTCCTCAAGGTAAGGGTAGAAAGGTAGTAGCGAGTGATTTTGAATATAGTTTGAAACGACTTGTTGATCCTACAATAGCTTCCCCAGGGGCATGGACAATGAATTATGTTGCCCGTAGTAAAGATAATGAATTGTTAATCAATGCAATTAATGATACAACTTTAACTATTACTTTAAGTAATCCATTCCCACCTTTTATTTCTATTCTTGCTATGCAGTATTGTTCTGTTATACCTAAAGAAATAGTTGAATATTATGGACGTGATTTTCGTTGTAATCCTGTAGGCACAGGTCCTTTTATGTTTAAAATATGGAAAGAAGGTGTTAAATTAGTATTAATCAAAAATCCTTATTATTTCGAATTTGATGAACACAATATAAGATTGCCATATTTAGATGCTATTTCTGTTACTTTTATTACTGATAAACAAACAGCTTTTCTAGAATTTATGAAAGGTAATCTAGATATAATTTCTGGTATTGATGCTAGTTATAAAGATGAATTAATTACACGTAATGGAAATCTAAATCCTAAATATAAGGGAAAAATTAAGATGCTTTCTCGCCCTTATCTTAATACTGAATATTTAGGTTTTTTAGTTGATAATACAAACTCATCTAATAATAATCCATTATTAAATAAAAAAATCCGTCAAGCTATTAATTATGGTTTTGATAGAGTTAAAATGATAAAATATTTACGTAATAATATTGGAGAACCTGGACTTAATGGTTTTATACCCAAAGGTATGCCGGGCTTCGACAGTACACTAAAAGGATATGAATACAATACTGATAAAGCTCGCCAATTATTAAAAGAAGCAGGCTACCCTGATGGGAAAGGGTTGCCTAACATTAAGTTATATACTACATCTTCATATCTTGATATATGTGAATTTATTCAATATCAGCTTAGTGAAATTGGTATTAATTTAAAAATAGAAGTTAACCAAGCTGCTACATTAAGAAGCATGATTGCAAAATCAGAAGTTCCCTTTTTTAGAGGGTCATGGATAGCAGATTATCCTGATGCAGAAAATTATCTTATGTTATTTTATTCTCCTAATTTTTGCCCGAAAGGGTCTAATTATACACATTTTTATAATAAAGATTATGATAAGTTATTCGAAAAAGCTAATCAAGAGAGGAATGACAGTATTAGATTTAAGTTATACAGGAAAATGGACGAAATAATTATTGAAGAGGCTCCTGTAGTTATTTTGTATTATGATAGGGTATTAAGGTTTGTTAAAAATAATATTACGGGACTAGTTATTAATCCTATTAATCTTTTAGATTTAAGAAGAGTTAAAAAAGGTTAAATACAATAATTGTGAAACTTTTAGCATATAATTTTTAAGCCGTCGTAAGCGAGTTTCACATTTTTAGGTAATTCTTTTTCTATTTCTCTTGTTAAACCTAATTGGTGACTTATATG
>DAOTOD010000255.1:0-2916 GCA_035451165.1 Bacteroidales bacterium | reverse complement strand
AAAAAAGTTTAAATATTTATCATATATAAAGACTAATCGTAAAAATCTTATTCAAATGAGTTCTCAGATATGTGGTGAACTTGAAAATTCATGGGAAAGTAGACTTGGGAATATTTTACTTTCTATTTTACCAGCAGGGTCGGTTACTGGTGCACCTAAAAAAAAGACCCTTGAAATTATAAAATTAGCTGAACCTTATGATAGAGGATGGTACACAGGTATTTTTGGTATTTTTGATGGTAAAAATTTTTATAGTTATGTAATGATACGTTTTATTGAAAAAAAAGGTAATGATTATTACTTTAAAAGTGGTGGTGGTATAACAGTAAATAGCTGCCCTAAAAATGAATATCAAGAAATGATAAATAAAGTTTATGTGCCTATTTATTGAAACAATAAGAATTTATAATGGTAACATTTGTAATCTATACTACCATCAACAAAGGGTTGATAAAACATGTAATGAAGTTTTATCTCTGAATAATCCACCTATACTTTCTAAACATATTATTTGTCCTGAAGAATATACTAAAGGGCTTATTAAATGTAGAGTAACATATAGTAATAAAATAATAAAAATTGAATATGAGCCTTATAAATGGCATTTAATTAAAACTTTGAAAGTAATAAAAAATAATGAAATATCTTATAATTATAAATTTGCTGATAGGAGTAAAATAAATGAATTATTTTCTTTACGTGGTAAATGTGATGATATATTAATTGTTAAAAATAATTTTATAACTGATACTTCTTTTTGTAATGTTTTATTATGGGATGGTTATAAGTGGGTAACTCCTGCAAATCCTTTATTAAAAGGTATTATGCGTCAAAAAGCTATACAGTCTGCCTTTGCTGTAGAAGATGAAATCCCTCTTAGTAAATTGAAATATTTTAAAAAAATATGTCTTATAAATGCAATGCTTGATATAAATCAAATTAATGAAATTGATATTAATATAGGTGTGTATTTTTAAGTATAATATTTTTTACAAAACTATTGTAGTAAGTTGTTGTTTTATTCAAAAATGGCGGTCCCTATTCTTATAATTGTAGCACCTTCTTCTATGGCTATTTTATAATCATTTGACATTCCCATTGATATTTCACAAAACTCATTGTCGTTATTAAAATATTCTTTTTTCAGAAGATAAAAATAATTTCTAAGTTTCCGAAATTCATTTCTAATAAGATCTTTATCTTTTGAAAATGATGCCATTCCCATTATCCCTTTAATTTTTACATTTTTTAATTCTTTAAATAAAGGATTAGTAAGTATATTTACAGCTTCTTCGTATGTTAAACCAAATTTTGTTTCTTCTGTTGCAATATAAAACTCTAACAAGCAATTAATGATTCTATTATGTTTTTGTGCTTCAGTGTTAATAAGTTTAAGTAATTTGAAACTATCAACGCTTTGAATTGTGTTAATGAATGATGATATATATTTTATTTTATTGCTTTGTAGATGTCCTATAAAATGCCATTCAATATCTTTAGGTAATAATGGATATTTATATGTTATTTCTTGTGCTCTATTTTCGCCAAAGAGACGCTGCCCTGCTGAATAGGCTTCTATTATTTCTTCAATATTTCTATTTTTTGAAACAACTATGAGTTTTACTTTTTCTGGTATGTTATTTTTAATAGCAATTAAATTATCCTTTATTGACATTACAGTATTGATTTTTAATTATTAGCAAAATTAAATATTTTTAAAGATTTATTTTAATTAAATTTGTTTGTTTTGTAGAGAAAAAATAATTTTAGTATTATAATTTGTTAGTATATATATAATGTCTAATATGCTTCAACATAATCCAATTTTATTGGCTTTATTAGCTACTGTTTTTACTTGGGCATGCACAATGTTAGGTTCTGCAACAGTGTTTTTTTTTAAAGATGTTAATGATAAACTTATGAAAATGATTTTGGGTTTTGCAGCGGGGATAATGATAGCTGCTAGTTTTTGGTCGCTTTTACTCCCTGCAATTAAAATTTCTGCTGAACAAGCTCATATTTCATGGTTGCCTCCTTTAATAGGTTTTTTATTAGGAGGGGGATTTTTATTTATTATTGATAAAATTCTTCCGCATTTACATTATAAACTGTCTCAAGAAAAAACGGAAGGCATAAAAACTTCGTGGAATAAAAATGTATTGTTATTTTTAGCAATAACACTTCATAATATACCTGAAGGTCTTGCTATCGGTGTTGCTTTTGGCGTTTTATCGAATGTTAAGGAATTAAATTTACTTACAGAAGCAATGGCTCTTGCTTTAGGCATAGGGATACAAAATATACCTGAAGGCATGGCTGTTTCTCTTCCATTCAGAGTTAAAGGTTTTTCACGATGGAAAGCTTTTAATTATGGACAGCTTAGTGGTGTTGTAGAACCTATATTTGCTGTGATAGGAGCTACTTTAGTTATTTATGTTAGTGAACTTTTACCTTATGCTCTTTCTTTTGCCGCTGGCGCAATGTTATTTGTTGTCATTGAGGACCTTATCCCTTCATCTCAAACAGGAAATGAAAGTGATATGTCAACAATAGGTGCTCTCATTGGTTTTGCAATTATGATGGTATTAGATATTGCTTTTTCATAATTTTATTTTTTATTGTAGTTTTGAATGTATAAATTTATAGTATGCAACAAAAAACAGCAATTATTATAGGTGCATCTTCAGGTATAGGTAGAGCATTAGCTAAAGAACTTGTAAAAAATCAATATAAAGTTGCTATACTAAGTCGTCGTGTTGAACTACTTAATGAGCTTAAAGCAGGAAATCCTTCTAATTATGTTGCTAAGTATTTTGATATAACAGATATTGCTAATATTGACATATTACTAGACAATATTACTAAAGAATTAGGCAGTATCGACTTATTAGTAATTTCTGCAGGAGTTGGGCACTC
>DAOTOD010000254.1:0-2916 GCA_035451165.1 Bacteroidales bacterium | reverse complement strand
GATTGCTAGTGTAACAACTAATCAATTCTATGATACTGGACTAAATAATGGAACAGAATTTTGTTATCTAATCAAAAGCATAGGTAAATATTCTTCTTCGGGTTTAATAAACCCTATAATAAATTGGTCGCAGATAGCATGTGCTTCCCCTATTGATTTAGAACCACCTTGTACCCCTAATGTAACTATTTCTCCCGATTGTGATTTAATAAAAAATATTATAACATGGGATTTGCCTTATGATACTTGTTTATCGGACATATTAAAATACGAAATTTATTATACACCAATTGAAAATGGTGAATTAACACTTATATACACAACAAATAACTTAAATGATAATACATATATACATGACACTTTATCATCTATAGCTGGATGCTATTCAGTAATAGCAATCGATTCATTTGGTAATCATAGCTCTTTCAATAATATTACTTGTATCGACATTGATAATTGTTCTTTATACAATTTACCCAATGTATTTACTCCGGATGGTGATGGGATCAATGATTATTTTAAACCATTCCCTTATAATTTTGTTGAAAAAATCGATATAACTATATTCAACCGTTGGGGAGAAATAGTCTTCGAAACTACTAACCCTGATGTGAATTGGGATGGTAAAAATCAATATACAAAAAAAGATTGTTCTGATGGGGTATATTATTATATATGCGATATTTATGAAAAACGTTTAAAAGGAATTGTGAAAAGGACTACACAAGGTGTAATACATTTACTTAGAAAATAAATTAAAATAATAAATTTAAAAATAATAAAATTATGTTTAGCGGTATTATAGAAGCATTAGGTAAAGTAACTGACCTAAAACAAGACAAAAGTAATTTAAACATTAAAATTCAAACTCCTATTGCTAAAGAACTTAAAATAGATCAAAGTATTGCTCATGATGGTATCTGCCTCACTGTAGTAAGTTTAATCCCTGAAGAATCTTCTTATATTGTAACAGCAATACAAGAAACTTTAGATAGAACGAATTTAAAATTTATTAAAATAGGAGATGAAATAAACTTAGAAAGGAGTTTAAAAGTAGATGGGCGTTTTGACGGCCATATAGTACAAGGCCATATTGACCAAACAGCAGTTTGTACTAAAGTAGAAGAAACTAATGGTAGCTGGAAATACTGGTTTGAATATGACCCATACAAAAAAAATATCACTGTCGAAAAAGGTTCTATTGCAGTTAATGGTGTTAGCTTAACTGTGGTTGATTCAAAACCGTCTATCTTTTCTGTTGCAATAATACCATATACATGGCAAGTAACAAACTTTCATAATTTTAAAAAAGGCACTGTAGTGAACCTTGAATTTGATATTTTTGGTAAATATGTAGCTAAATTACTAAAAATGTATATGGAAGAGCATAATAAATAATTGTTAATGATTAATTGTAGGATAAAATGCATCAGGAATATAATTAATATATGAATTATTGTTTTTTAATAAAATAGCAACAATATCAAACCTGATTTCAAAAGATAAGTTTTTGTAATCCATATATATATTGGCAGCTTTAATTAAATTTTTTTGTTTTTGCTTGCCTACAATAGCTTCAGGAGTAATAACATTATTTGATTTTAAAGTTTTAACCTCAACTATAACAATTACATTACCATCTTGAGCAATTATATCAATTTCATACTGCCCCACTCTCCAATTTCTTTCTAATATTTTATATCCTTTTTTTAGAAGAAAGTCAGCAGCTATATCTTCTCCTATTTTACCAATATTATTATGTTCAGCCATTAAATTTTTGAGATTTTATTTTAAATAAATTTTAATATAACACCATTATTTTTGACTGATAAACTCACCTCTCTCCCCATTATTAAAGCAAGATTTTTCAATGTATGCCCAGCAGGAAAACCAAAACAAACTGGATAAGCGTAATCCTTTATAAAATCAAAAATTATTTCTTCAGCATTCAGACCAAAAGCTATTTCATTATCCTTCAAATCTGTCATTCCTCCTATTATAAGACCTTTAAGCCTATTTAATTTCCCGCACAATTTAAGATTCATAAGCATTCTGTCAATATGATATAAATATTCATCCACATCTTCAATAAACAATAACTTATCATTAGTATTAATATCGGATAATGTACCTGTTAAAGAATACAATATCGAAAGGTTCCCTCCTACTAACTGACCTATTGATTCTCCTACATTATTAAATTTATGTGGTAAAACATTATAATATATTGCTTCTCCAAATAAAGCTTTTCTTAAAGATTCTATTGAAATCCTCACACAATCATTATTAGTAAAATTAATAGGCATAATCGCATGTATAGTTGCTATATTAAAATTTGTATGTATATGTGAGTGTAAAACTGTTATATCACTATAGCCTACAATCCATTTTGGTTTTTTTAATAAATATTTAAAATCAATCTTATCAATTATTCTTATAGTTCCATAACCTCCTCTTGCACAAATAATTGCTTTTACTTCATCGTCATGTAACATAGAATTAAAATCTTCTGCTCTTTCTATGTCTTTACCAGCAAATTGATGATATTGATTAAAAATGTGTTTACCCAATTTTACTTTTAAGCCCCATTTTTGAAAAATACTAATAGCAAATTCTATTTCTTCAAAGGCAATTTTTCTGGCAGGAGCAACAATTGCAATTGTATCACCTTGTTTAAGATATGGAGGAATTATTTGCATATAATTATAAAAAACTTTTATAGAGCTTAATTTTTATGATTTTGTAAAAATAACAACTTATCAAATATTAAAAAAAACAATTTATTGTATAATTAGTATTTCTACAACATTTAATAAAATCAAATAAAAAACTATTTATGTAAAAACTTAATTTTAAAATTAATTATATTCTTTTTCACTAAAAAAAGTTGTATAATTGCATATATTAACCAATTTA
>DAOTOD010000253.1:0-2920 GCA_035451165.1 Bacteroidales bacterium | reverse complement strand
CCTATGATGCAAGCAAACGAAACGATTGGGGTTTTTTATTAGATCAATTTACTATCAAAACAAATGATGAAGTAGAACCTTTAAAATATATTACTCTTAATGCTAATATTACAGAAGACTTTTCTACATTATCAAACAAACAATTACAAAAAAAACCTATAATATCATTTGACACTACAAATTTTAATTTTGGAACAGTTAAAGCTGGAGAAAAAATACAAGGCTCTTTTATTATTCAAAACAAAGGCAAAAACAAATTAATAATAAGGAAAATAATTCCTAATTGTGATTGTATTACATATAATATTTCTAATACTGTGCTTAAAAAAAATGCTAAAAGTATTATTAATTTTACTTATGATACACAAGGTAAACCTAGTCGTCAACATAAAACATTAGCTATTATAAATAACGACCCTAAAAATCCTATAGTAGTATTGCACATACAAGGTACAACAGAATAATAAACATATAAATTAATAATAAACCTTAAAATAAATTTAAAAATGAAAAGAACAAGATTATTTACATTGCTTATTGCAGGTATTATAACAATAAGTAATTTTAGTAATTTTACTAGTGCACAAAATTCAAATCCTGCAACTTTATATCCTCAAGCAATGGGGAATTTAAGATTTAAAACTAATTACATCGTTTTCCCAACAATTTATAACACTGAAGTAAAAAAAGATACTGTTGTGTTTTACAATAATTGGAATAAAACTATGAATTTAAAACTAGAAAATATACCGCAATATATTAAATGTGACTTAAAACAAAAAGAATTAAAACCAGGACAAACTGGAAATATTATAATAGAATATGATGCTTCAAAAGTCAATGATTTTGGTTTTGTTATGGGACGTTTTAATATTATCACTAATGATACTATAGACCCTAATAAAATTATTTCAATAGGAGCAAATATTGTAGAAGATTTTTCAAAATTAACACCTGAACAAAAAGCTAATGCTCCTAAAATTGTATTTAAGAATACTAAGCATAATTTTGGTACTATAAAAGAAGGTGAAATTGTAAAATACAACTATGAATTTACTAATGAAGGTAAAAGTGAGCTTATTATCCGTAAAACCAAAGCTAGTTGCGGTTGTACTGCAATAAGTCCTAATAAAACCAATTTAAAACCAGGAGAAAGTTCTCAAGTAGGTATAGAATTTAACTCTAAAGGAAGAACAGGGAAACAAATAAAAAATGTTACAGTAATTACTAATGACCCAGAAAATCCTACTATTATATTAACCTTTGAAGTACAAGTAGAGCCTAAACAAAACAATTAATATATATTATCTAATAAAATAAAAGAGACTGTAATAAAATGAAATTATTACAGTCTCTTTTGTTTTCAGGTACTTTTAGAATTAAGCTCTTATTTTAATTGATAAAATAAAAATTAAACTATTTTTTCTTTTTAAAAGAATTAAAATTTTTTGTCGAATATTTCAGATCTTTAATTTATAAATTTCTTTTTAATAAAATCACCTATAATTCAAGCATCTTTTATATAAGAGTAATTTTTATAATCAACATAATTTATTAATAAACAAGCACAAAATTTTTTATTTTACCCATTCATAGAAATTAAAAATTCCTCGTTAGTTGTAGTAAATTTCATTTTCTCTTTTAAAAATTCCATAGCTTCTAAAGGATTCATATCGGCAAGATGATTTCTTAAAATCCACACTCTTTGAAGTACGTCTTTGTCGAGTAATAAATCATCACGACGTGTACTAGAAGCCACAATATCAATAGCAGGGAATATGCGTTTATTAGCTAGTTTTCTATCTAATTGTAGTTCCATATTACCTGTACCTTTAAACTCCTCAAAAATAACTTCATCCATTTTCGAGCCGGTATCTATGAGAGCCGTAGCAATAATTGTAAGAGACCCACCATTTTCAATTTGTCTTGCAGCTCCAAAAAACCTTTTAGGTTTTTGTAAAGCATTTGCTTCTACTCCACCTGACAATACTTTACCTGAAGCAGGAGCAATAGTATTATAGGCCCTAGCTAGACGTGTTATAGAATCGAGTAAGATAACAACATCGTGCCCACATTCAACTAGGCGTTTTGATTTTTCAAGTACAATATTAGCTATTCTAACATGTTTTTCGGCAGGTTCATCAAATGTTGATGATATAACTTCAGCTTTTACACTTCTTGCCATATCAGTAACTTCTTCAGGACGTTCGTCTATGAGTAAAATAATAAGATGTGCTTCTGGATGATTGGCTGCTATAGCATTTGCTATTTCTTTAAGTAATACAGTTTTACCTGTTTTAGGTTGAGCAACTATTAATCCTCTTTGTCCTTTACCTATAGGCGTAAATAAATCGATAATTCGTGTAGATATAGTACACTCGGGATGTCCTGTTAAATTAAATTTCTTTTCTGGGAAGAGAGGTGTAAGAAAATCAAAAGGTATACGATCTCTAACATTTTCTGGCAATTGTCCATTTATAAATTCAAGTTTAACTAAAGGAAAATATTTTTCTCCTTCTTTAGGAGGTCTTATTGTACCTTTAATAGTATCACCTGTTTTTAAGCCAAATAATTTAATTTGTGATTGTGATATGTATATATCATCAGGAGAGCTAAGATAATTATAATCGGAGGATCTCAAAAAGCCATAACCATCAGGCATAATTTCTAACACACCTTCATACGATACTATACCTTCAAAATCAAAAGAATATTCCGTTTTTTTATCCTGTTTTTCTGTTTGTTTTGGAGGTAAATTGTTAGTGTCATCCTTATAACGCTTATCATCATTAGAATTAATTACTTGAGTTGCTGTTACAATGTCTGAAGAAGCTATGATTTCGTTATTATCTATTAAAGGTATTTCATCATTTGAAATAACGTCATCTTCAAAAATTGAGCTTATAATTTTTAAATCCTC
>DAOTOD010000252.1:0-2922 GCA_035451165.1 Bacteroidales bacterium | reverse complement strand
TGCCAGTTTACGCCCTATAACTTTTTTCAGATTAGCTTTTGAAACCTTAATTTCTTCAGCGAGTTCAAAAAGTTCTAATATATCTTTATCCGTTTCAAAACCTATTGCTCTTAGCAAAGTTGTTACTGGCAATTTCTTTTTGCGGTCTATATAAGCATACATGACATTATTAATGTCAGTAGCAAATTCCATCCATGATCCTTTAAAAGGTATTATACGAGCAGAATATAATACGGCTCCATTAGCATGCCTACTTTGGCCAAAAAACACGCCAGGCGATCTATGTAATTGAGATACTACAACTCTTTCGGCGCCGTTAATTATAAAAGTACCCTTATTGGTCATATAAGGTATCATTCCAAGATATACTTCCTGGACAATGGTCTCAAAATCTTCATGATCAGGATCAGTACAATAAAGTTTTAATTTAGCTTTAAGAGGGACGCTATAAGTTAAACCTCTTTCTATGCATTCTTCGATAGAATATCTTGGAGGATCAATAAAATAGTCAATAAATTCTAGTACAAAATTATTTCTAGCGTCTGTAATAGGAAAATTTTCAGAGAATACTTTAAAAAGAGTTTCTTTTTGGCGATTTTCGCTTGTTGTCTCTATTTGAAAAAAATCTTGGAATGATTTTAATTGAATTTCTAAAAAATCAGGGTATTCTGCACTAACTTTTGTTTTGCCGAAATTGATTCGATTTTTTTTATCTTTTATCAATGTTTTAAAGATTTTAGGTTGAAACATTAAATTAAATAAACATTAAAAAGGCAAGATATAGACTCCCTTATAATAAGGGAGAATCTATATCTTATAAATATGCTTATATCAAGCTTTGTTATTTAATTTCAACCTCAGCTCCAATTTCTTCAAGTTGTTTTTTAAGTGCTTCAGCTTCATCTTTAGTAACTCCTTCTTTTAATGGTTTTGGAGCTGCATCAACTAATTCTTTAGCTTCTTTTAAGCCTAAGCTAGTAAGCTCTTTTACAAGTTTAACAACAGCTATTTTTTGTGGACCAACAGCTTTTAAGATAACATCAAAATGTGTTTTTTCTTGTGCTTCTGTTGTTTCAGCACTACTACCGGCAGTTGCTCCTGCTGCTGGTGCTGCAACTACAGCTGCTGCAGCTGGTTCAATACCATATTCTTCTTTTAAAATTTTAGCTAATTCGTTAACTTCTTTTACAGTAAGATTAACTAATTGTTCTGCTAATGCTTTTACTTCTGCCATTTTATTTTATTTTTTATTGTGATTATTAATTTTATTTTATTTTATTTTATTTTTCAGACATAGTTTTAAGAATACCACTTAATTTTTGGCCACTTGATTGTAAAGAAGATATAACATTTTTTATAGGAGATTGTAGTAAATTTACAACGTCACCTATTAATTCATTCTTTGACTTCAAGTTAACCAAAACATTAAGTTGATCATTACCTACAAAACATGTTTCATCGATATAGGCTGCTTTTAAAACTGGATAAGTTAATTTAAAGTTTTTTTGAAAATCTACAATTAATTTTGCAGGTATATTCCCTACATCAGCTATCATTATAGAAGTAGGACCAGTTAAAACACCCATTAGTTGGCTAAAATCCTTCCCGCTTTTTTCTATAGCTTTTTTAAGTAAGCTATTTTTAACTACTTTTAATTTTACATTACGATTAAAGCATAATCTTCTAAGTCTATTAGTAGATTCAACATTAAGGGTAGAAATATCAGTAAAATATATATAATTGCTTTCTGTTATTTGCTGGGTAAGGGAGTCTATAATTTGACTTTTAAGTTCTCTTTTCATAACATTAACTTTTTCATAACATTTAATAAACCATTAAACTGTAATTGATTTAGGTTCAATACGAACCCCTGGGCTCATAGTACTTGATATGCTAACGCTTTTAATATAAGTACCTTTAGCAGCAGTAGGTTTTAACTTAATAATTGTATGGAGTAATTCTTTAGCATTATCAACGATTTTTTCTTTAGGGAAAGAAGCTTTAGCAATAGAAGCGTGAATAATACCAAACTTATCTACCTTAAAATCAATTTTTCCAGCTTTAATTTCAGTCACAGCTTTTCCTATATCCATTGTAACTGTGCCTGTTTTAGGATTAGGCATTAACCCACGTGGGCCTAAAATTTTACCCAAAGCTCCTATTTTAGGCATAACGCTAGGCATAGTAATTATAACATCAACGTCTGTCCATCCCTCTTTAATTTTTTGAATATATTCATCCAATCCATAGTAATCTGCACCAGCAGCTTTGGCTTCTTCTTCTTTATCTGGTGTACAAAGTACAAGTACTCTAACAGTTTTACCTGTACAATGTGGCAGAGTAACAACACCTCTCACCATTTGGTTAGATTTACGAGGGTCGATACCCAATCTTACATCAAGATCAACCGAAGCATCGAATTTAGTATTTGTAATATTCTTAACTATTTCAACTGCTTCAACTAAACTATAATACTTGCTACGGTCATATTTTGATAAAGCTTCTTTTCTTTTTTTGGTTACTTTAGCCATGTTTTTTTAATTTTCATTACTTCACTAAACAATCAATTTATTTTTTATAAGGGTTTTCTCCTGTTATATTAATACCCATACTACGAGCTGTACCAGCAACCATGCTAATAGCTGATTCTAATGTAAAAGCATTCATATCAGACATTTTATCTTCAGCAATTTTTTTTATATCTTCCCAGCTAACTGTAGCTACTTTAGATCTATTAGGTTCTGCAGAACCTTTTTTAATTTTAGCAGCTTCTATTAACTGGACAGCTACAGGAGGTTTTTTAATTACAAAATCAAAAGATTTATCCTTATAAACAGTAATAATAACTGGTATTAATTTACCTGCACTATCTTGTGTTCTAGCATTAAATTGCTTACAAAACTCCATTATATTAACACCTTT
>DAOTOD010000251.1:0-2926 GCA_035451165.1 Bacteroidales bacterium | reverse complement strand
AAATCAATATCCGGTTTTATTTTAATATTACTAGGCAGAGATATTTTATAATAATTATTATTGAATGTTCTTGGAATAAACAAATATAAAATTTGATTGTCAAGCAAAGCAGCTTTTTCTATAAAAATAAATAATTCTTTGTCTATAGTATCTTGACCACTTATTGTTACAATAGTTTTGTATGATAGTCTTAATTTGTTAAAATATTCTTTAAAATATTCATTATATTTTGCTTGTTTTTTTATGTATTCAATATAAAAATAACCTACAGGATAAATATTTTTATTATTTATGAATGAATCACCTAATGTTTCTTTTACATAATTACCAAAAGCAAATAAATAATCAGGAAAGCATTCTTGACCTATTTTCTTAGGTAATATATATCCTTCATAAGTTTTACTTATTAAACCGTGTTGTATTTCAATACTAGGTATATTATTTTTTTTAGCAGCATAAATAGCAGCTTGATGTATAATACCATGATAACATTCAACGAAAATTAATTTTGTATTTCTTTTTTTGAAATTTTTATTTAAAAAATTACTAAAAATAAAAAATAACGAAGTTTTAAATCTATAATTAATGTGTATGCCTATTGATTTTTCTACTTGTTTTAATATTTCTTCTCCTTCTATTTTATATTTTAAACAATTAATTAAACTCATGAAAATTTTAGGTAAACATCTTATATAAAGAGACCAACTACTTGTATATCTTTTATGATAATAATTCTTAATTGATATATGCTCCATATTAGCAGGATCTTGGAATATAAGTAGTTGAGGCCCCAAGTGTTTTATAATATGATGACTAAATTTATCAGAAATTTTTTCATCTATTAATTTGTTGTTATATTGATTACTAAATAAAATATAATGACTCTTTTTATAATAATTAAAAAAACCCCAAAAAGAATTTTTGAATATAATTAATATTCGTTTTAATTTTTTTGTAATACTTGTTTTTTGTGAAATTAATCCATTGACAGTATATAGCTTCATATATTGAAGCTGATATTGAAATCGTAAAAATTGCCAAATAGATAATCCTTTACATTTTATTTGTTCGACTGGTAAATTATTTTCTATTTCATTAAATAATTCAAAAGGAGTTTGCATTAGATTTATATTTTTTTTATATACTTATACCATAAATTATTTATTTCTTTTTTATATAATATTAATAAACCACTTATGAAAATAATATTTATTATAATAGCTGCTATTAAAGGATTTAATGAAAATTGAACTTGAAACAATTGTAGTATAATAGTGACAATAGTTATTGTTAATGGGAATATTAATAATTTTTTTGTATTCCACTTTATTGGAGCATGTTTTTCTTGATAATAATACATTATCATAGTTTGTAAAAAACTTGAAGTAATAGAAGCTATAATAGCCCCATATATTTTGAAAATAGGAATTAATAAAAAATTTAAAATTAGATTAATTATTAAAATTACAATATTAATATATAAAAATATTTTTGATTTTTTTAAGTAATAAATAGGTGCTGAAAATATATTATACTGAGTGATGAATATTTGTTTTATAAAAATTATAGCTATTAATTCTGATGCTAATTTTAAATCAGTTTCATAAAAAATAAGAAAAAAAATTATAATAGGTATAATAGATAATATAATCACTACTTGTGATTGAACCATAAATAAGTTACTTATAGTTTTTATTTCTTTTGAATATTCTTTTATCCCTGCTTTCATAAAACTAAATAATTCTGGTTGAACAGCTCCTTGCAACCCTTGCAAAATTATTTGTATCCCTATTGCAAAATTTACAGCTGCATTGTAAATACCTAATTGTTCAGGCATTTGTTCTAAAAAGTATCTATCAGCAAATGTTAACCCCCATACTAAAAGCCCATATTGAAACAAAGGAAAGGCGAATTTATTTACTTCTTTCATTAATTTAAAATTGTGCTTAAATCCAGTTTTACGATATGCAATAATAAGTATAACAATAGAAGTAAAACTACTGCCTATAACTGTTCCATAAATATAACCTAAAAATGACATCTCATAAAGAAAAACAGCAGCTATTTGTAAACCCGTCCTTAATACAGTTAATAAGAGGTTAATAAAAACAAATAGTTTTATCTTTTTTTCATTTCTGTATAACGCAGTAGCTGTAGTTACTATAGCTCTATTTAAGCCTATTATTATAGAAGCATAACCGTAGGATGTGAAGTCTTGTAATTCAGGTTGAGTAAAAAAGTTACCTATTTTTTCATGAAATGTGAAAGCTATAATAAGTAACAAAACCCCTCTAAATAATATTGAATTAAAAATAGAAGCTACTAAATATTTGTAACCCCGTGGTTTATCTTGAAAATCATAATAAAATCTTGCTATTGCATTGCCCATCGAGAAAAGAGTAAAAATAAAAGCAAAGGAAGCTATTGCCTCAGAAATTGCTAAATGTGAAAAATCAATAGGTCCTAATTTATCTTTACCTTCTATTATTGGTTGCACAAGTATTTGCAATAATGATGGAAAAGCTCCAATAATGGTATAAATAGCTGAAATTTTAAAATATTCTTTTAAATTTAGTTTCATTGTTATCGTAAAAACTTAACCTTAGGCAAAGGTATTATAAAAAATTATTTTACTGTTTTATTGCTAAAAATTGACTAAAGAATTAATTTTATTTTTATTTTCTGATGTGTTTTTTCATATAATTTTGTAACCATATATAATATTTATTTTGAAAAATTGATTAAATAAAATATACCATTGCTTTATCCTGATAATTTCGAGAATAAAATAGGGTTTAACTACATTAGAGATTTACTTCTTAAAAATTGCCTTTGTACTTTAGGGCAACAAGAAGTGAAAAATATGGGGTTTTTGTCGGATTACGAAATTATTAAAAGAGAATGCGTGTCAACAGCTGAAATGGTA
>DAOTOD010000250.1:0-2928 GCA_035451165.1 Bacteroidales bacterium | reverse complement strand
AGAAAATATTGCTACTAAAGCACTGCCTGCAATAGAAATCAGCTTACTAAAGACATCAGCAAATGTACCTATATTAAAAAAATTGAATAGCTTAGCAGTAATAATATTTTCTATAGTGTCTTTATCTGATAATAAACCATATTCATACATTTTCATTTGAAGATTATGAATAGGCTCTTCAAAAGTTTTATTTAAAGCATCAATATCAATTTCAGTAAGCACTGAAGCTTGGCTAATAAAAAAAGGGATTAAAATCCCTATAAAAGAAAATATCACCATAAAAAGAAACAATAAAGTAATAGAAGTACTTAAAGTATGCGGCATTCTAAATTTACCAATTTTAATTTTATCTAAAAATTGGACGATAGGCTGGCTTATAATTGATAATACTGCCGATATAAGTATATAAATTATTATTGTTGAAAAATACCATGCTATAAAACTCACAAAGATTAAACCTACTAATACAACAAGCCAATTTTTTTTATTATTAACAAACATTATGTTTAATATTTATGGTTGACAATAAATGTTTTACAAAGTTATATGTTATTTTTATGGTATTTCTCTTTTTATTAGAATTAAAAATGTTTTTCAATTAAAAGGATAAATCAATTTAAACATAACCCTTGATACTTGCCCTCCTAAAGGGGGATTAAATTTAGATATTGTAACTTCTGCTCTTTTTATTTCAGGAAAAGATTTAACAAGTTCTGTAATAATACGTCTTGCAACATTTTCAAGTAGTTTAGATTTGATACACATCTGTTTTTTAACTACATTATAAACTTGTTGATAATCAATAGTTTTATGCAAATTATCTGTTATTTCAGCATCTTCAGTATCTGCTTCTAATAATAAATCTATGCTAAACCTTGTACCTATTATTTGTTCTTCTGAAAAACAACCGTGGTAAGCAAAAAAATCCATATCTTTTAAAATGATAACCCCCATATAATAAAAATTTTAAAATTCATTAGTTTAATATATTAGTTTTTCTTATAGCTACAAATAAAATGATACCTGTAACTATAGCTACAAAAAAGTAAATAACAGAACTAAGATAGTCTAAAAATATCATTTTACCTATTGCAAAAAGAATTGAATATGTCATAATTATAGCCATAAGCCAACATAAAAATAGTATGCTTAAATTAGATTTTTTACCTTGCAAACCTGATAATATTCTTATTCTTTCCCATGCTCCATCGGGTTTAATTTTATTATAAAAATTTATTAAAGTGTTATCATTAGTTGGTTTTGTCAAAAAAGTTACTATTATCCATAAAATAGTAGTAGTAATGACAGTAAATAAATAAGCACCTTTATTGACTATAAAATTTTCACCTAACAAAGGTTCTAAGTAATAGTGTCCTATAGCATAAGCTATAAAAGGAGTAACAGTTGCTGTAATTTCGCTCCATGCATTAATTCGCCACCAATACCATCTTAAAATTAATACTAAGCCTAATCCGGCGCCACATTCTAATACAAAGTTCCAAACGCCAGATATTGTTTCAATTTGAGTAGTAACGATTACAGATATAAACATTATAAAAATAGTGAATAAACGGCTCCATCGCACATAATTTTTTTCTGCTATATCTTTAGTTTTATATTTTGATTCTGGTTTTATAAAACGTTTAAAGAAGTCATTTACCATATAACTCGAGCCCCAGTTAAGTTGGGTGCTAACGGTACTCATATAAGCGGCTAAAAAAGCTACAAGCATAAGTCCTCTTAATCCTTCTGGTAAAAAATCTTTCATTGCCATGACATAGCCCATTTTTTTATCTGCCATTCCAAGTTCAGGATATAATATCAATGCGGATAAACCTACTATAATCCATGGCCATGGTCTAATAGCGTAATGTAATATTTGAAAAAATAAAGTTGCCTTAATAGCATGTTTTTCATTACGGCAACTCATCATACGTTGAGCTATGTATCCTCCACCTCCAGGTTCTGCACCTGGGTACCAGCTTGCCCACCACTGTATGCCAACAAACGACAAAAAAGCTCCCACTGAAATACCTAACTTACCAATAACTTCATTAGTAGTATTACTTCCTATTACAGGGAAAAAATTTAATGACCATTCAGGTAGTTTTTCTTTCAGTCCTTCAATACCTCCTATTTTTGGAGAAGAAACAACAATAATTGCCAAAATTATGCAACCAGTCATAGCTATTATAAATTGAACTGCATCTGTAATTACAACTCCCCATAATCCACTTAAAACTGAATAAAGCATTGTTATTGACATTGTAACTACTACCAACCAAAAGGCTTGAGCATAAGGTATATCAAAAAATACTTGAATTAATGTTATAATAGCTACATTAACCCAACCAATAATCAGGCAATTCATAAATAAACCCAAGTAAAAAGCTTTAAAACCTCTTAAAAATGCAGCAGGTTTGCCGTCATAACGCAATTCTATAAATTCTGGTTCAGTCAAAATATTAGCATTTCTCCAAAGGCGAGCAAAAAAGAACACGGTTAACATTCCTCCTATTAACATACTCCACCATATCCAATTGCCCGAGATTCCATTATTAGCAATCAATTCAGTAACTGCTAAAGGGGTATCAGCTGCAAAAGTAGTTGCTACCATACTTAAGCCAGCTATATACCATGGTAATTTTCTACCAGAAAGGAAAAAATCACTAAGACTTTTCCCTGCTAATCCTTTAAACCTTAATCCTATATATACAGCAATAACAAAATATAAAATTATTATCAACCAATCTATATATGTTAAAACCATAAATAAATTTATTATTAATTAGGCACAAATTTAACTGCAACAGACTTAAATGATATCCATACTTCCATATTTTCTTTAAGATTAAGTCTATAAGCTGCTTCATAAGTAACCAAAGCGGCCCATATGCCACTGGCTTCAATTATTACTTCTATGCTATT
>DAOTOD010000249.1:0-2930 GCA_035451165.1 Bacteroidales bacterium | reverse complement strand
AGAATATTATTAAAATATAAACAATGTGATAATACTTTTATTGCTGTTTCGAAATATATAGAACAATTTCTGAGGAAAAATATTCCTAATAAATTACAAAAAATTATAATGTTATATAATGCAATTAATACAGCAGATTTTATAGTAGCTAATAAACACGATATCAGATTCTCTAATAATAGTAGAGATAAATTAAATATTGTTTCTGTGGGCACATTAATTCCACGTAAAAATCAAAAATTACAAATAGAAATTATTCAGGAATTGAAAAAAAGAGGAATTAATGTTGAATTAAATATTTTAGGTGAGGGTGCCGAAAAACAAAAATTAATGGAATATACTAGGTTATTAGGATTAGATAAAGAAATTAGATTTTTAGGGAACGTTGATAATGTTGCAGAATATTTTTCTAATTCTGATATAATGCTACATACTTCTATTGATGAATCTTTTGGGCTTGTTCTGGTTGAAGCTATGGCTGCAGGGTTACCATGTGTAGCACTCGATGGTATGGGTAATAGGGAAGTTATTTCTAATGGAGAAGAAGGTTATATTATTGATAAACAAGATGTTTATCAATTTGCTGATAAAATACAATATATTATTTCTGATGATAATATATGGAGAAGTTTTTCTAATAAAGCTGCTAGTAAGGCCCAACAATATGATATAAATAATTATATTGATGATTTGAGTGATATATATAAAAAAAGTTTAGTTAAAGGATTATAGTTTTGAATATATTATTTATAGGCAATATAACATCGTTTCATGATTTAAAGTGGGCATCATTTTTCGCAGATAAAGCCAATTATAAAATTTATTTTTTACCATCATCTCCCTGTAAAAAATTTAATATTAATAAGTTTCTTGTTTTAAAACCATTGCCAAATTTTTCAATTATTAAGTTTTATAAAATTATAAAGGGTATTTATTTGCTAAAAAAGAATATTAAAAAATATAAGATAGATGTTGTACATATATCATTTGCTACGCCTAATGCTTTTTGGGGCTTATTTTTACCAACAAAATTTGTTATAGCTACTCATGGCTCAGATATATTAATTGTTATGCCCAATTTACTTAAAACAAAGGGTATAAGAAAATTTTATAATATAATATTATGGAAATTACTTCGTAAATCATTTGAAAAAGCAAGTGCTATAACTTGTGCTTCTGATTTATTAAAAAGAGAAATTTGTAAAATAGTTTCCAATAAAAATAAGATACATATTGTGAGGTCGGGGGTAAACATTGAAGCTATTGATGAAGCAAATACGGATATATCATATTTGATAAAAAGTAATAAAAAAATTATTTTTTCTTCACGTTATGTTAATGCAGTTTATGATACTTTTATTCAAGCCAAAGCTATAGCTTTATTGCCAGACAATATAATTAATGAATATATATTTGTTTTTATAAGACCCACAATAAGTGATTATTCTAAAATGGTAGAAAATTATTTAGAAAATATAAAACTTGTAAAACCTGCATTTGAATATGTTTTTTTACCGCGTATGTCGCAAAGTGAAATGTTTTCTGTTTTGAAAAAATCATCTTTAGTAATTATGACACCTATTAGTGATGGAACGCCTTCTAGTGCTTTAGAAGCAATGGCAGCTAAAAAACCTTTAATAATAAGTGATTTGAATTATGATGAGGAAATTTTTAAAGAGACGTGTATGAGATTTACTAGAAGAACCCCAGAAGAATTAGCTAATTTGATAGTTACAGCTTTAGAAAATTATCCTCTTGATATGATAAATAATGCTTACGAAAAAGTTATAAAATATGGAAATATAAAAACAGAAATGAATAAATTAGAACATATATATAAATCAGTGTGGTATAAAAATTAATAATTATTTTTTAATAAACTTTCTGCTTCTCTTAATGTTATAGGAATATTATTTGAAAATGCAACAATAAAAGCATCAGGTATCCCTGAGTTTATTACTTTGCGCCTTAATGTTTGAGCTTCTGTACGACTTGCAAAAGAACCGGCAGTATAGCAGATTAAATTTGATTTGTTAATGTAAAAAGTAATATCTTCATTATTACAAATTTGCTTAAATTGTTGTAATGTTTTTTCAGATATTTCTTTTTTAAAAGCTCCTATTTGTACTTTAAATTCTATTTTAGTTTCGGCTGCTAACTTTTCACTTGGTGATGGTATTATTTGAAAATTAATTAGTGCTTGAGTTGTAGCTTTTTCTGTGTTTTCTTTTTCTAATAATGCAGCTTCTTGTAGGCTTATTCTTTTTCCATTATAATAAGCAACAACAAAAGCATCGGGCACTATTGCCTTAGCAATTTGATTTTTTGTTGTTATTGCTTCTTGCTTGTTATTATATACTCCAGCTAAATATCTATAGTTCCCATTATTCATTTTTTCATAATATAAAGGATTTAAATTAAATAATCGAGATTGACTTCGAGGACTACCAAATACACCAATTTGAATAGTATAAAAAAGCCCTTTTATTGTAGAAATGTTAGGTATAGAAGAAGTATCATTTATTGATGGTGATTTTGTAATAATTTGTATGTTGTTTATTTTATTGTTATTAAGTATTTTAGCTTCCTTATTGATTGCTTCAGATAGTGAAACACGTTTACCATCAATATAGGCAACTATAAAAGCATCAGGATAACCATTATTGACCAAAGCGTTTTTTGAAACTAAAGCTGAATCATAAGAATAATATTCACCATACATATAATTAATGAATTGATTGTCAATAGATTTTTCGGCAGTTACAGGGCTAATGTTAAATTTTTCGCTTGTAACTAGATTTTTTAATGCTGCTATTTGTATTTTATATATTATGCCGGGAGGGAGGGGGAGATTTAATGGAATATAATTATTAGTTTTATTTTTAGAATTTAAAACTGATAAAAGATTTGTATCATTTGTTTCTACTTTT
>DAOTOD010000248.1:0-2934 GCA_035451165.1 Bacteroidales bacterium | reverse complement strand
TATCAATTTTTAAATTTTTGGCTTTTAAATTAATATCATTCAAATGAATATCATTAAAATTGATAAAATTATCATTCAACATTTTAAGGTTTTCATCACTATAAATAAAATCTGTATTTATTAAATTAACGGCTCGTATCTTAATTTTAAATGTTTCTGAAGAGCTTTTACTAGTATCTGCGCTACCAAAATAATCTTCAATAAACTTATAATTCCAGTTAGCTTCATTAATATATTTTACAAGATTGATATTAGCTCCTTTCAATGATATTTCATTAATATCTAACGCCTTACTCCTTAAACCAATATGATTAATTTTAATTTTTATTTTATTAGATTTAAATATAGGATTATTATGTTTATCGTTTATGTAAACATCTTCGAGAACAATATCAAGAAAAAAGTTAATTTTTAATGAACCTATATTTATTTTTGTACCAAGTTCATCTGAAAAATAAGCTGCTACCCTATTAGCAATATAAGTTTGTACATAATAACTTTGAATTAATGCAAAACATATGGCTGGTAGCATTATTACTACTATATATACCCAAAGTAATATTTTATATATTTTTTTGATACCTTTGAAATTTTTAATTTATTAACAATAATAATAAATTTTTATGGGAATATATATTCTTGGTATTGAATCATCTTGCGATGACACTTCTGCAGCAATTTTACACGAAAAACGCATTTTATCAAATATTATTGCCAACCAAGAATTACATAGCCATTTTGGCGGAGTAGTCCCAGAGCTTGCTTCCAGAGCACACCAACAAAATATTATTCCCGTCATAGAATATGCTTTACAAAAAGCAAATATAAATAAAAATAAACTTTCAGCAGTTGCTTTTACACGAGGTCCTGGTTTATTAGGTTCTTTATTGGTAGGAGTGTCTTTTGCCAAATCATTTGCTTATGCTCTTAATATACCTCTAATTGAGGTTGACCATATGCAAGCACATATACTTGTCCATTTTATAGAAGATGACATTAACCAAAAAATACCTAAATTCCCTTTTCTTTGTTTAACTGTATCGGGAGGACATACACAAATAGTTAAAGTAAATGCTCCTTTAAAAATGGAGGTACTTGGACAAACCATTGATGATGCTTCCGGCGAAGCATTCGATAAAGCTGCTAAAATATTAGGGTTACCTTATCCCGGAGGGCCAGCTATTGACCAAGCTGCAAAAATGGGCAATAATAAGTTTTCTTTCTCCAAACCTAAAATACCAAATCTTGATTTTAGCTTCAGTGGGCTTAAAACATCTTTTTTATATACTATAAGAGACCAATTAAAAACAAATCCTAATTTTATTAAAGAAAATTTAAATGATCTAGCCAGCTCCATACAAAAAGCCATTATAGATATATTACTAGAAAAATTGATACTGGCTTCTCAAATTACCGGAATTAAAGAAATTGCTCTTGCAGGTGGAGTATCTGCAAACTCTAAACTAAGAAAAATATTTTCGCAAGTAGCTGCCGATAAAGGGTGGAACTTATATTTACCTAAACTTCAATATACAACAGATAATGCTGCAATGGTAGCAATAACAGGGTATTTTAAATATTTAGATAAAGATTTTACAGATATTTCAATAGCTCCTTATACTAAAACTACTATCTAACAATTTTTTAACTATTTATGAATGAAATTTTTTAAAAAAATAATTTTAATAATACTTTATTTTATCTTAATTTATGATATAAAAGCACAAAATATAACTAAGGATAGTACAAATAAACATAATCTTATATTATATATGGTACTTTAATAAAAACAAACCCTTATACTCCTTTATGGGGCACTATTCCTTTCACAGCTGAATATAGAATTATAATAGAAACTTTAACCAACTCAAACCAAAGTTTTCAAGTTGGAGTTTCATATCTTAATAAAAGTACATTATTAGAAATCATAGAAAATTCTCTATATCAACCAAATCAACCTCGCCTTATTTTTAGAGGTTATAGACTACAAGGGGCCTATAAATTTTGCATTAACAGCAATAACAATAAACATTTACATGGTTTTTACCTAGGGCCTTTTATTTCTTTAGCTACAGTCGATATTTGATATACGCCCCAAAAAATATTATACAATTTATATAAAAATCAAGCACTTAAATGCCAAATTTATCTTTGGATATCAAATAATTCATCGCGATTTAGCTATTGATATCTTTTATGGGCTAGGATATAAAAAAATAATTGGTATGAATATCAACCTTTTTCTCATAATTATAAAAAGCTTGACACTAAAAACTTAGGGATGCTATATAATAGCAACGTAAAAATTATATTGGGATTTAATATAGGCTTAGCTATAATTTAAAAGTTAACATAATAAACTAACGTAAATTTAAATTATTTAATTTAATAATATAATTAAATTAAATACGTTTAAGGCATAAAAAATGTAATATAATTAAATTAAAAATATAACATTTTTTTAACATTATTGAACGGTTTTTAAAATTATTTTTGTAAAAAACAAACAATGAAACTTAAATTTAGCATAATCTTTTTTTCAATAATATTATTTCTGACGAAAACTTATACTGCTTTTTGCCAAACTACTACAACTGGAGCTGAAATAAAATTTGATAAATTTGTTCATGATTATGGTACTATATATCAAAATGATAATGGCACTACTTATTTTACATTTACGAATACAGGTAATGAACCTTTAGTATTAAGTAAAGTTATGGCTAATTGTGGATGTACAGTACCTACATGGCCCAAAGAACCTATTTTGCCAGGGCAAAGTAGTTCCATACAAGTCGTTTATGATACTAAAAGATTAGGACCCATTAACAAACAAATTACTGTTATTTCTAATGCAACTAATTCTACTGTATACTTGTCGATAAAAGGTAATGTAATTAAAAAACCTGAAGAATTGTTGCCTTTAAAAGAAAT
>DAOTOD010000247.1:0-2945 GCA_035451165.1 Bacteroidales bacterium | reverse complement strand
TAATTATACACTTATCAGTGTAGTAGGAAGTGTTTTTATAAGAATTTTCTTCTCCTTTATTAGTGAATATTTTAGTAACATTTGCTTCAAATGGTTCGTGATTAGTACTTGTCATTATGATTGAAAAAAAAGGTTGTGCATCATTGCAAGCATTTTTAATGTGAAAGTCAAAAAGTTCTTCATCATAAGCTCCCCATTGTGTTTTCTTTTTCCATTGCTGTTCTTCTCCAATTATTTTATTAAAGCCTCCTATGTATAAATAGGATTTAGTATTTGCATAGTTGAGATTACCAGAATAATAATAATTATTGTTATATCCATTATTTAGTAAGATACGTGCTAAATTAGGAAGTTTTTCAAATCTATTAAAGTCTCTTATTACAGTAAAATTAGCTGGTTGGGCAGGGAAACCACTTAACAAGGCAATTAACCCTTGTTCTGTTCTGAATCCGTTAGCATAGAAATCAGTAAATAAAATACCTTGTTTGCTTATAGAATCTAACCCAGGCATAATATTTTCGTTACCTCCAAGTGAAATTAGGTTTTCGGCACTCACACTTTCCATTATTATTAATACTATGTTAGGCTTTAAAGATTGAAGGATATAAACATTATCTTTTGGATAATTATGTAGATCTTTAACTATTTGTCTTGCTATATTATCTTCGAAAAAAATGTATTGGTTTGTTTTGTTTTCATAGTTTACAAGTACTTCCGCAAAATTCCACATACTATTAATAGCAGAGTAATTTAATTTTTGATTAATAGAATGATAAGCCCAACCTTTATTAATAGGCCTTGCCTGTATTCCTCCTCTCATGCCAATTATTAATAAAAATAAAATAATAGATGTTGTAATAAATAATTTATGATATTTTATAGTAGTGTCGTACGTTTTTAATTTTAGGTATTTATTAAAAATAATTATAGTTAAAGTTAAAATAATTATAAAAGAAAATAGTAAAATTGTCAATGGTGCAGAATTGATCCCTCTAAATAATTCGCTAGGGTAAAAAATGTAAGATAAAGCTTTGGAATTGAATTTAGTGTTCCATGCATAAAAAATACCTATATCTATAATTCCAACTATGATACAAATTATTATTTCAAAGTATATTATACTATTAGCTATACTTAAAAAAAAATTAGGTTTTATTTTAGAATAAGCTAATATAATAAAAAGTAATGGTAAAATTGTTAAATAAGAAGCAGTCGAAATATTTAAATAAATACCATACCATAGAGTTTTTAAAATTTGATTTAAATTAATATTGATATTATTAGGAGTAATAAGTAAAAAAGATATTTGTTGTATGTAAAATAAAATTATCCAGAACAAAAACAATTTTATAATTGAGAAAAATAAATTTTTCATTGTTTGTTAAATCTTTTTGCAAACCTAATATTTTGAAAATTAAAAAAGTAATTTTGTTAGAAAATTTTTATGTAGTTTGACAATTATATAAAAAATAAATTAAGTTTGAAGTTTAAAATTATTATAAATGATATTCAAAACAGATTTTCTTGTAATAGGTTCAGGCATAGCGGGTTTAAGTTTTGCTTTGAAAGTTGCTGATTATGGGAAAGTTTTGGTTGTAGCTAAAACTAATGCTGAAGAGACAAACACTCGTTATGCTCAAGGAGGTATAGCTACAGTAATGTACAATCCCGATACTTATGAAAAACATATTGCTGACACGATTAAAGCAGGAGCAGGGTTGTCGGATGAAAAAATTGTAAGAATTACTATAACTGAATCGCGCCAGTGTATAAAAGAACTAATTAAATGGGGTACATCTTTTGATAAGACTAAAGATGGTAGATTTGATTTAGCTAAGGAAGGTGGACATTCAGAATATAGGGTTTTACATAAAAAGGACCAAACGGGCTTTGAAATACAAAAAGCTCTAATTAATCAAGTTAAAAATCATTCCAATATTACTTTATTGGAGCATACTTTTGTTGTCGATGTAATTACTCAGCACCATTTAGGAGAACCTGTAAGTAGAAAAGATAGAAATGCCATTTGTTATGGGGCTTATATTATTAACCCTAAAACTAATAAGATAGACACTGTGCTTTCTAAAATAACTTTAATGGCTACAGGTGGCATAGGTAATATATATATGAATACTACTAATCCGCCTATTGCTACAGGTGATGGAATAGCTATGGTATATAGAGCTAAAGGCGAAGTTAAAGATGCTGAATTTATTCAATTTCATCCAACTGCTTTATACAATCCTAAAGAAAGCCCTACTTTTTTGATTACAGAAGCTTTAAGAGGGTTTGGAGCAGTGTTAAAAACTATAAAAGGAGAAGAATTTATGCATAAATATGACCCTAGAGGGTCATTAGCACCAAGAGACATTGTTACTCGTGCTATAGATAATGAGATGAAATTAAGTGGTGACGAACATGTTTGCTTAGATTGTCGCCATTTAAATAAAGAAGAACTTATTAATCATTTCCCTAATATATATGCAAAATGCTTAAGTATAGGCATAGATATTACTAAGGAAATGATACCCGTTGTGCCTGCTGCCCATTATATTTGTGGCGGTATTGTAGTTGATGAATGGGGTCGGACTACAATAAAAAATTTATATGCTTCGGGAGAATGTGCTTGTACAGGCTTACATGGTGCTAATCGACTGGCTTCTAATTCTTTATTAGAAGCATTAGTTTTTTCAAACAGAGCAGCTAAAGATGCAGTTAAAAATTTAAGCAAAATAACTATTAGAAACGATATCCCTGAATGGAATGCAGAAGGAACTGTACTTAATGAAGAAATGATCTTAATAACACAAACACATAAAGAACTTAAAGAAATAATGAGTAATTATGTAGGAATTGTTAGGTCAAACTTGAGATTAAAAAGAGCTTTTGATAGATTAAAAATATTATATGAGATATCAAAATGCAACGATAAATCTCATTTTTTT
>DAOTOD010000246.1:0-2949 GCA_035451165.1 Bacteroidales bacterium | reverse complement strand
TGAAAATAACCATAAATAGCCATTAAACAATATATAAAATATAGTAAAGAAAAAGCATACAAGCCTTTATAAATATAAATACTAACAGAAACAGTATCTAAAAAGATCCATACTATCCAATGTTCAATTATTTTGCGTGCCATCATATATGTAGATATTATACCTCCTACTGTAGTAAAAGAATCTAAATAAGGTAAAGATGCATCTGTATAAAAATCTAAGATAACTCCAACAATACTTGTCCCTATAAGCAAAAATAATGGTATAAATAATCTTTGTTTATGTTTTAATTTTCTAACAGCAAGTGGGGCCTTATTTTCTTCGCCTTTATGCCACTTATACCAACCATATATAGTTATATAAAAATAAAAAAACTGTAATATTACTGCCGCATAAAGTTTTGCTACAAAAAACACTATAACAGAAAAAATTACATTTATCAAACTAACCGGCCAACATAGAATATTTTGTTTAGCGGTAAGCCACACTCCCAAAATTCCTGCTATTGCAGCTATTAATTCGTAATAATTTTCTGATATCCAAGATAAAATTATATTTAAATAGAACATATTAAAGTATAAACATCATAATTACATTAATAAATTATATTTAAAATTTAGCTATAAAAAAATAATAATATGATAAATTTTATTGTTTAATTTTTTTAATAAATAAAATTTTTTTAATTTTGTTAACAAAATTAAAAAAACCAAACAACATGCAAAAATTTAGATTAATAATTATAGCTATAGCTTTTTTAGCTTTTGCTATGAGTAGTTGCTTAACTGTAGAAAAAAAACAATATACTTTTGAATTTACAGGTAACAATTCTGGTAAACTAACAATTAAGTACATTAATATTATGGGGTCAGAAGATGATTCAACTAAAACTACAGAAGAAGATTTTTATGAACTCATTGATGACTATTACAATGGGGATAAGATTGAAAAAAATTATCCATATGCTACTAATATACAAAAAAGACTGTTTGAAGAAAATGGTCAATTATGTGGTGAAGTTACAATGAATTTTAATAATCTTTCAGCAGCACGTTTATACCAATATGACAAAAAAAGTCCTATTATGTTTAGCATTTCACAAGCTCTAGATAGTGAAGAATATTTGGAATCAAATGGAACTTATGGTGGTGAGTTTATGAAAGTAGTTTTTTGGCCTAAAGGAACTAAAAAATTAACTATAACTACAAAAGTTTCCAGCCCCGATTCTTACACAAGTTTGTTAGCTGATTATAAAAAATGGCGAAAGAACAAATAATTTTTATTTTATTAATAAGATAAGATAAAAAAAAGATGCTCCTATTTTTAAGGTAGCATCTTTTTTTATAATATTAATTTTGCTTAGCTTATAAAAAAAAAGTAGCACTTTAATATTAGTGTGCTACTTTTTATCAAAATTTTAAATAACTCTTTGTTAAATTTTACCACTTAATATTCATCTTCGTGGAAGAAAAAATCTTCTTTTGTAGGATAATCGGGCCAAATATCTTCAATACTTTCGTATATTTCGCCCTCATCTTCAATTTCTCTAAGATTTTCAATAACTTCCATAGGTGCACCTGACCTTATGGCATAATCAATTAATTCTTCTTTTGTTGCTGGCCATGGAGCATCTTCTAATTTTGATGCTAACTCTAATGTCCAATACATACTACAACACTTTAATTTTTTTGCAAAAATATACATTTTTTTTTAAAAAAATCAAATATAAATTAAATTTTTATCAAGCAAAATATTATTAGTTTAACAATCACTTACCTTCTTAGATTAAGTTATTCATTTTAGAATTATTGTAATATATTCTTTCATTTTTGTATGATTAAAATTATGATTAGTAAACTTAACATTATTAAAAGTTAACTAATGATAATTTTTTATTTTCAAGTTGCAAGCAACTGTAATTTTTTCTGTATAAGTTTTTCTTCAATTAAATATTCACTAATTATGCACTCAATAGTTTCTTTTACCGAAATTATTTTATCGGCCAAATAACCTTTTGCACCAATAAAAGCCAGCCCATTTAAAAAATTTCCTTGTGCTGCATTGAACAGAGCTTGAGCAATACAAAATTGGGCTTTTTTATAATCACATGTTTTTAGGCATTTCCATGAACATTTTATAGGTTTAGTAGTACCTTGCTGAATTTGTTTAACAAAGTCATTTGTAATTACTCTTCCTGGGAGTCCAACAGGACTATCAATAATTGTTATGTCTTCTTTTTTACAACTAATATAAAGCTGTTTAAATTTTTCAGATACGTCACATTCTGTCGTTGTTACAAACCTTGTACCTATCTTTACACCCTTTGCTCCTGCCTTCATTATTTGGTACATATCATTACCTGAATAAATTCCTCCTGCTGCTATAACAGGGATTTCCATTCCATATTTTTGTTCATAAATGTTTATTACCTTAATGGCATCATTAACAATATCTGACAAAAATTTTACTGAGGGTTCTAAGCCTATTAAATCATTTTTCTTAAACCCAAGATGTCCTCCTGCTAATGGGCCTTCAATTATAATTGCATCAGGTAGACGATAATATTTTTCTGACCAATGTTGAAAAAGCAATTTTACTGCTCTAGCTGAAGAAACTTTAAGAATAATTTTTGTAAAAGAATTGATTAAATTAGGTGATGGCGTCATAGGCAAGCCCGCCCCAATAATTACAGCATCTATTTTTTCTTGTAAAGCAACTTGGAGCAAATCTTCATAATCAGAAACTGCATACATTATGTTTACGGCTATTGCACCATTAGTTTTTGAGCGTGCTTTTCGTATTTCTTTTTGTAAAGCAATCAAATTAGATTCTTTGAAATGTTTACGATAATTTTTTTCTAACATACCTATACCAACAGCTGAAATAACGCCCAAGGCCCCTTGATTAGAAACAGCTGCGGCAAGGTTAGCTAATGATACACATACTCCC
>DAOTOD010000245.1:0-2957 GCA_035451165.1 Bacteroidales bacterium | reverse complement strand
GATTAAACATTTTATTGATATTATTAGGGTTTTTAACTAAGAAATAAGATGAATTAATATCGATTATATCTTTATTAGCAATGTTTCCATTATTATGGTTATATGAAAATATTTTATCATTGTTTACTATATTAAGTTCTACGTAGCTATTGAGTTGATTTTGTAATAATATAGAATAAGGTTTATCAGTAAGAAGGTATCCATAAGGAGGGTCATTTTTACTATTAAAGTCATACATTGGCATAGCATCAGATGTGTTATTAATGAATTTACCATTAATATAGCCAATAGAATCATTGTTAGCAGAAGTAATTATAATATTTTTATCGTATGGGCAGTAAACTTCTATAAAATCAGTTTTTACCCATAAAGAATCTAGTATAGGTGTGGAATAGAAGTCACTTGATTTCCATGATAAAATAATTCCATAGTTAGCATGGTTGCCTCCCCATTCAGAAGCTGGATTAGCGGCGTTAGTAGAGACATTATAATACCATGAATTAAGATTTTTATTTATTTTAATATTCCTAGTAGTGTCGCCTGGCATATTATTGTCGTAGACATAAATATATTCTATATTTTGGTCGAGTGAGTCGACAATAATTTTGTAGGGATTAACAATATGTCCTCCTTTATCATTGGTATTCCATATAGCTAAGCCTCTGTAATCTTTGCAGTTTAAGTCGTTCATCATTTCTTTTGTTTTATTTAAAACATAAACAGGGCCTTTATTGAAAAGGCTTTGGTAATAAGTAAGTAATTGTTTACGTGATTGCGATACCATCATATAGTTAATGCATTTGCGGTTGTGTTCGTTAAGGGGCCAATCATATAATTTATTAGAGTTGTTCCACAATGAGCCACTGCCTGCCTTAGGGAAAAAATTTTTAAATCTTTGTAAGCTATCCCAGACCATAAAAGAGGTTTGGACGAATCCGAAACAAGAGCCTCCCCATTTGTTAGCTCGTGATTTCCATTTAAGTACGGCAGCTCCTCTAAATGATTTATATGGTCCGTGATTTTTATAACATGCATTTTCGGTAAATACGTTTACAAATAATGGCCAATCAGGGAACAGTTCACTTGAGAAATAAGTTATGGGGTTTACAGTTTTATATGGGAAGGGAGCATCTCCTCCGAGGTAAGGATCCTTTGAATAATCAAATTTATTATACCATGAAGCTGGCCAAATGTTGTCGGATATATTAGAAAAATTCCAGCCATTAGGATTAGGTCTGAATTTTATATCCCATTTAGGTAAGTAAAAGCCTTTATACAAGCCAGTAGCAGGGTCTTTATAGTAACCGGCTATAGATTCATATTTGTTTATAGCACGCACTTGAAAATCATTAGTACCAGCTTTTTTTAATTCTTTAAACACTCCATTTTTATAGATAAAAGATTTAGTAAGGTCATAAACACCTACTATAACGTCATTATCGTTGATGTCAGTAGGGTTAGTTTTTGTAGCTCCGGGGAAGTTTATTTCTGTCCATGTATTACCATTTTTTATAAGGCCTTTTCTATAGGCACCGTCGATCCATAATCCTACAATTTTACCGGAGTTATTAATACCATAAACATAAGTTGGATTATAATTGTAATGGAATATAGTATTACTTCCTCCACAAACAGAAAAAGCTACATGAGTAGTATTTTGTTTATAATCACCTATTATGCAATTAGCGTCATTTATATCTCTTGCAATAGTATAGTCCATACTAGATATCCAAGATGAAGTTATATCAGTAAAAGTATTTGTTTTAGTGTCATATGAGAAGCCTTCGAGGTCAGTGAGATTACCGGTTATGGTATAAGCGCCTACAACGACCATATTATTATTCAGGCCATATATATAAGTATCAAGAGCAGAAGGGTAGTTTATAATTAAAGTGTCTACTCCGTTATGAATAAATCCATGTATTCGTCCAGTAGGATCTTCAAAATATCCAGCAATATAGTTAGAGTCATTTATAGCAGTAACATAAGTTTGAGTAGAATTTTTAATTACAAAAGTTATATATTGAGCATTTATATAGTTAACATAAAAAATACAAACATATAAACATAATATTACAATTTTTTTATACATAAATTATAATTTTTAAATTTAACATATACAAATATAATTAATTTAAATATAAAAAAGTTGATAAAACATTATATATTTGTCTAAATGATTTTATTATGAGGAAAATAAATAATCCGTATAATTATTTGCCTAATTATAATTGTTTTGCGTGTAGTCCTTTTAATACAAAAGGGTTAAAAATGATTTTTTGGGAAGAAGAAGAGGAGATATTATGTAATTGGGTGCTTGATAAGTATTTTCAAGGTTATCCGGGTATATTACATGGAGGTATTCAAGCTACTTTATTAGATGAGATAAGTAGTTGGTTGGTTAATGTTAAGCTTAAAACAGCAGGTTTTACAGAAAAATTGAATGTTCAATATATTAAACCTGTTCGATTAAATGAGGGTGAAGCTATTACATTGAGGGCTAAATTAGTTGAAGTTAAAGATAATATTGCAATTGTTAATGCTTTGTTGTTTAACAAGTCAGGTGTTTTATGCACTCAAGCAGAAGTGCATTATTTTATTTATCCTGAGAATATAGCTAAGAAGAAGTTTAATTATCCTGGTTACGAAGCATTTATTAATGATGATATAGAATAATAAATTTAGTAATTACGATTTTTATCATTAAATTTTCGTTCTAGACGATTATAGAATTCATAGTTTTTATATACATTATAATATTTATTAAGTAATGTACGAGTAGTTATTATAGTGGTATAGTTAAATGTTTTATTAATAAGTCGTGCTAATAGTATATCCATTACCCAACCTGAAAAGTTTTCACGAATTATATCGAACTGAAAATCCCAAAAATTATATATATTTTTATTTTCTTGTTTTTTTATATCAGTTATAAATTTTAAGTAGCTATCCAGAAA
>DAOTOD010000244.1:0-2965 GCA_035451165.1 Bacteroidales bacterium | reverse complement strand
TTGATATTTATGTTGCACCTTCTTTAGCCGAAAGTTTTGGAGTAGCAGTTTTGGAAGCTTCTGCATGCGAGCTACCTGTAGTAGTTACCAATGTAGGTGGCTTACCTGAAGTAGTTATACATGAACAAACCGGCTTTATTGTAGAAAAATCTAATATTAATCAAATGTATGAAGCTATATATAAACTCATTAATGACAAAAACTTACGTATTCATTTAGGTAAAAATGGTAAAGCTTTTATAGAAAAACAGTACCCTTGGCATGATAATGTAAATAAAGTTATAAATATTTATAATGAATTATTAAATAATAAATAATCTATTCAATCTTGTTTAATATTTGTTTTACTAAATTAGCCGCTTCATTAAGAGTATCAGCGTAATAAACTTTTAATCCAGATTGTTTAATTATTTCAGCTCCTTCTTTTGAATTAGTGCCCTGTAATCTTACAATTATTGGTATTTCAATATTTTTAATATTATTCAAAGCATCTGAGAGCCCTCTTGCAACCCTATCACAACGCACAATGCCTCCAAAAATATTAACTAATATGGCTTTTACATTTTTATCTTTTAATATCAACTTAAATCCTTCTTCTATCCTTTTAGAATCAGCTGTTCCCCCTACATCAAGAAAATTAGCTGGTTCACCTCCCGATTGTTTTATCATATCCATAGTAGCCATAGCTAAACCTGCACCATTAACCATACAACCACAATTACCATTAAGCTTAATAAAATTAAGTCCTAATTTATTTGCTTCAACATCAATAGGATCTTCTTCTTCAGTATCTCGCATATCAACTATATCAGGCTGACGAAATAAAGCATTGTTATCGATAACTAACTTGCAATCAGTAGCGTATATATGATCATCTGACGTTTTCACTAAAGGATTTATCTCTAACAAAGTAGCATCTACATTATTATAAGCCTTATATGCATTAGTAATAAAGTTAATCATCTCATTATATGCTTGCCCCGACAATTTTAAATTAAATGCTATTTTTCTACATTGAAAATTCTGTAAACCAATTAATGGATTTATTTCTTCTTTATATATTTTATGAGGAGTATTACAAGCAACTGTTTCTATATCAATACCTCCACAAGGAGAATAAACTATTGATAATCTCTTTTTACTACGATTTAAAGTTATACTAAAATAAAACTCTTTTACTTGATTATTACCATTATAATAAATATTCTGTTCAATAAGTATTTTTCTAACTAATTTACCTTCTATGCTTGTTTGAGGAGTAATTAATTTACTTCCTAATAATGTTTCACTATAACTTTTAACTTCATCCAAAGATGAAGCAATCTTTACTCCTCCAGCTTTACCCCTTCCACCTGCATGAATTTGAGCCTTAATAACACAATCATCAAAGCCTGTCACCTTATATACATCCTTTGCTATTTCAATAGCCTGTTCTACTGTAAAAGCCACGCCCCCATACGGTACAGAAACTCCATATTTCTTTAATATCACTTTACCTTGATATTCATGTAAATTCATAAATGTATTTTTTATTATTAATAAAATAATTTTACAAATATATAACAATCTTAACTTCAATATCTTTATTTACTTTATCAATAAGAATTGTAAAAGTATTTTTACCAAATATTAATACTTTGTCCTCTAAAAACAGGATCTAATAATATAAGCTTTTTAACAATAAAAGATGCTATTCTCCAAACCTTATAAAACATGGACTTTAACAAAAGTTTAAAATGTAATTTTAAAAAAGTGCTTGTTAATATCCTACTTCCCCCCCACAAATTATTACATATAAACATCTAAAATTCATAAAACAATCAAGCACACATAGATAAAAACAAATGTTTTTACCGAAGGATTTGAAAATTTCCCTCTAAATATGAATGATTGGACAATTATACAAACAAATCCAAAAAATTATACATGGGAAGTTGATAATTCTAAATAGCATAGTGATTTACAAAGTATGTTTTGTAATTAGTATGACGTCAATAATTCTGATGAATTGCTAATAACCCACGAATGTGTCTTCACAAATGCTATTGACGTAAACATTTATTTTTGAAGCTAACGGTAATCACATGGAACGATAATACTTTGTATCATACTAAATATTAATGTTATCGATGCAGTATATGAACCATCTGTTATGTTTGCTTTTAATTACTATGGTTTCTATGGAGAACCATTTAATATCGATGATTTAGCATAGATACTACTGAATCTATATCTACAGGAACTACAACAATATCTTCAAAGCCTATTAAAGCTAATATATATCCTAATCCTGTTGCTCACAAAATTATTAATATCATAACTACCTAAAAAGTTAAAGAAATAAATATATTTAATACTATGAGGCAAGTTGCTTTAAAAACAACTAATAACTTAAGTTATAATACTCAAATTGACGTTTCTTATTTATCAGAAGGCCTTTATAACGTAACAATTATAACTAATAATAAAACTATAAACAAAAAACTTATTATTAAAAGTTAATAAAATAAATTGTTAATATTTTCAAGCTTTTGAATAGGGTTCTTTTTAAAAGCTCTATTTTTTTACTAAAATTTTAATGTTGATTAATTTAATTTTCTTTTAATAATTATATTTTAGCTTAATTAAAATAAAAAAGTATTAAAATAATTTTTTTTAATTATATTTGCAGAAAAGTTTTTAGTGAAAATTATTAAATAATTATGGAAGAGTTAGAAAACAATGGAAGGCAAGAAATCTTTTCCCGCTCAATAAGAGCAGGCAAGAGAACTTATTTTTTTGATGTAAAAAGTACCAGAGCTGATGATTATTATCTTACAATCACTGAAAGTAAACGCAGATTTGATAATGATCAAGGGAAATTTTTTTATGAAAAACATAAAGTGTTTTTATACAAAGAAGATTTTGATAAATTCACCGAAGGCCTTAATGAAGTAATTGGATATATTAGAACTGGTAAATTCCC
>DAOTOD010000243.1:0-2975 GCA_035451165.1 Bacteroidales bacterium | reverse complement strand
TATTTATTGTTATTATTTCAGCAAAAAAAAAAGATTAAATTCAATAGATTTTTCTAAAATTAATTTAAGGTTTATTACTTTCTGAATTTTTAATTTATAAAAAATTAAGTATTTAAAAAGCAAAATAATATTTTTATTAAGTTTGAAAACAATTTAAAATATTAAATAAAATAAGTATTTTTTATTTATAAGTATTTACTTATTTCTTGTTTGGCTTAGTTAAATGATTTGTATTTTATATGTTATTAAAAGGTAAATTATTTTGTTTAACTTGTTATGTGCTTATTACCGTCCAAATACAAGCATTATATAGCCAAATAAGCGAAGGGGGAGTGCCTTATTCATTACTTTATAGAGATTTGGTGAGTAAGAATATTGAAACTTTTTATGTTAGTCCTGTGGATACTAAAAAATTATTAATCGAAGATTCTATAGAATTAACTAAAGGTTTAGTTCCTTTTCGTTTTGGGGTAGATATAGATGTTGATATAAATTCGCGGTATTATGGGACTTATGATTCGTTGTTGGAGGGATATTTATGGCGTATTGAGTTATATGCAGAAAAGGCTATTTCTATTAACCTTATTTTTAAAGATTTTTATTTACCTCATGGGGCTAAATTATTTTTATATACACCAGATTATAAAAATATCATAGGAGCTTTTACTTATAGGAATAACCAAGATGATGGTATTTTTGCTACTACTGTTTTACCTGGTGAGAGAATAATACTTGAATATTTTGAACCATATACAGTAGTCAAAAAGGGAACATTTAGTATTTATAAACTTATTTATGGTTATAAGGATATTTTTTTCAATAAGGAAACTAAAGGCTATGGTAGTTCTGGAGCTTGTAATATAAATGTTAATTGTCCAGATGGTTTAGCATGGCAAGATGAGAAGAGAGCTGTTGTAATGATATTGTTGAAAAATAATAGTAGAATATGTACAGGGACTTTGGTTAATAATGTAAAAAATGATGGGGCCCCTTATATTTTAACAGCAAATCATTGTTTGGGAGAAGAAAGTACGTGGATATTTATGTTTAATTATGAAAGTCCGAACTGCGATAATATTAATGGTCCAACTAATAACACAATACAAGGTAGTATATTAAGAGCTAAAGGAGAAGATTCAGATTTTGCTTTGGTAGAAATGAAATCTTTGCCTCCGTTGAGTTATAATGTATATTATGCAGGGTGGTCAGCAATAGATGCTATTAGCGACAGTTGTACTGTTATTCATCATCCTTCGGGAGATATTAAAAAAATATCATTTGATTATGATACTGTTACTTCGAGTGCTTGGGGGTCAGGTGTAGCAAATTCGCATTGGACTGTTGGGAGCTGGGAAAAAGGTACTACAGAACCAGGTTCTTCAGGCTCACCGTTGTTTAATAAAAATAAAAAAATAATAGGGCAATTACATGGTGGAATAGCTTCTTGTAGTGTAATAGGTGATGATAACTTTGGTAAATTTAGTTACTCTTGGGATACCGATCCTGCTCCTTCACGCCAACTTAAATATTGGCTTGATCCTGATAATACAGGACTTAAAGAAATAAATGGTTTTGATTTTAGTCATCCTACGTATAATAATGATGCTGCTATTGATAAAATTTTAATTCCTTATCTTGATAATATTTGTGATAAGTCGTTTGCTCCAGCAATAAGAATTAGAAATAATGGAGCCACTGATTTGCAACAATTGAAAATAATTTATTTGTTAGATAATACTGGCGATACATTAACTTGGAATGGACTACTGCCGTATATGTTATCATCAAGTTTTGTATTTCCTGAATTAAATTTTACATTAGGATTAAGACATTTAAAAATCTTTATTACGGAAGTTAATGGTAAACAAGATGAAAATCATAATAATGATACAATAGAAGTTTATTTTAATATAATAAATGGTAATAATATTAATTTAGATTTTTATACGGATATTTATCCTAATGAAACGAGTTGGGAATTAATAGATTCAATAGGTAATGTTTTGCATTATAGTCCAGTTCTTATAGCAAATACTTTTTATCAACATAATTTTTGTTTACCTAATGGGTGTTATGATTTTTATGTTTATGATTCTTACGGTGATGGCATGTCAGGTTCTACGTCTCATCCTGATAGTGGCTATGTTAATATTTATGCAAATGGAATATTATTAGCTTCGGGGGGAGGTAATTTTGGTAATGTATTACATTTAAATTTTTGTGTAAATTCAGCTTTAATAAAAGAAAATAATTTATCAATTAATAAGTGTTATATATATCCTAATCCTACTAAAGATGAAGTTAATTTTATAATTAATAATTTTAATTTTAATACAAAATATACTTTATATTCTATTACTGGCAATTTGATAGATGAAGGGATATTACATTTTAATAATAATAAAGCTATCTTATTGCTTAAAGACAAAGGTTTAAAATCAGGAATATATTTTTGTAAAATTTATTTAAAGACAGAAGTATTGACAGTTAAAATAATTTTGTTGTGAAAATATTATATTTTAGTTATCTTTTTAAGTTTAAAAAATCATTTATTAAGGTTTGTAGATAAGCTTTACCTTGTGTAATTGTGTTGGTGTCGGTTTGCCCTAATGGGTTTCTATTTATGTCTGTTACTACTTTTTTGATGTTATGATCATATATAATAAATTTATTAGGTGTAATATATCCAAATCCATTATCAAAAGTGTAAAAAGCAAATTGAGGTGAATTTTTGTCAAATAAGTTTTTACTCCATTTAAATATATCAGCGTTTATATTTAATTGATTAAGTAGTGTAGCAGGAAAATCAACTTGTGCTCCTGTTTTATTTATAATCAAACCTTTATATTCGGGCTTTATGACATTACCATATAAAATTAAAGGTATATGGTGACGTTTGGGTTCATTGTGCGAACGTTTTTTGGGGTATGAATGGGCATGATCCGATGTAATTATAAAAAGGGTGTTATTATACC
>DAOTOD010000242.1:0-2998 GCA_035451165.1 Bacteroidales bacterium | reverse complement strand
ATTTATCATAAAATTGATAAACACCAGGCTTATCTGGTAAACTTTTAAAAATTAGTGGTAATTTTTCTTTTGTTTTATTAATATTTCCCAATTGTTTAAAATATTAATTATTCTGATTTTTTTATGATAAGCCCAATGTCCATTAATCCTTGTGTAGTATATATTGGCATAAGACTATTAATTTCGAATTTATATATTCCTATTTCATTAAAATTTATTTTTTCTAATACTTTAAATTCAATATCATATATGTCTCCTAGTCCTTTTGCTATAAAGGAACCATCACGATTCCTTATGAATACATTATGGTCTTTTGTGCGTTCTTGTCCTGAAGGTGAGTAAATTGTAAGGTTAAATATTAAATTAGCATACGGATATTGTGGGGTATGTCGTATAGCAATAATAACGTCATATAAAGTTTTATCGTCTTTTATGTTGACATTAAAAACAACGTTTTTATTTTTGTTCCATTGATAGTTTTCAAATTTTTCATATTTCTTAAAAATAGTTTTATTTTCGCAAGAATATAACAAAAAAACAGATAATATTAATGAGTTAATGATTTTTATGTGATTGTTCATTAAATTATGATTTTATAATTAAACATTTAATTATTTTGCAAGATATTAAATTATTTAAAAATTACAAATGGCTAAATCTAAATTTTATGTGGTTTGGAATGGTAAAAAACCAGGAGTATATAATAATTGGGAAGAATGTAAGAAACAAATAAAAGGCTTTAGTGGCGCTATATATAAATCTTTTGAAAGAGAAGAAGAGGCAAAAAAAGCTTTTATAGAAGGATTTAATGCTTACTTTGATAGTAAAAATAAAAATTTAGAACAAAAAAAAGAATGTAATATACCTACTTATATCAAAAAAAGTATTTCTACTGATGCTGCTTGTAGAGGGAATCCTGGCCCCGTTGAATATAGAATAGTAGAGACAGCTACTGGCAATGAATTATATAGAAGTCCTGTGTACAATTATGGTACTATAAATATAGGAGAGTTTTTAGCCATTGTACATGCACTTGCTATGCTCAAGAAAAGAGGTCAGAATATACCTATTTATAGTGATTCAAAAACTGCTATAAAATG
Organism: Bacteroidales bacterium; assembly: GCA_035451165.1. Lineage (GTDB taxonomy): Bacteria > Bacteroidota > Bacteroidia > Bacteroidales > JAKIYJ01 > JAKIYJ01. Next base: position 1,898 of record DAOTOD010000242.1, on the reverse strand, counting down.
GGTTATGAATAAAGAAATAAAAACTAAGTTAGAAAAAACAGAATTTAATAAACCCATTTTTGAATTAATAGAAAGAGCTTTGAAATGGTTAAATGAAAATGAATGGACTAATCCCTTACTAAAATGGGAAACAGGATTGTGGGGAGAAATACCTGCAGATTTTGGTAGAAAATAACATAAAAATAATAAAATTTATTAACCGTGGCATTTATTAATACAGTCTATAATCTTAATAATAGCTCCTTGCTTTAAATAATAATATGTATTTTTACCTTCTCGTTTTAAAAGTATAACTCCTCTAGTTTTCAGAACATTAAGATGATGAGAAGCTGCTGCTTGTTCAATTTTTAATTTAGTATAAATTTGAGTGACATTCATTTTACCATTTTTATTTATAAGTTCAAGAATAGCAACTCTCATAGGATGAGCAAGGGCTCTTAGCCTACTTGCTGCATTTTCTAATTTTATAATATCAATATTTGTTTTTGTTTTTTGCATATGTTTTTATGTATTTTATATAAATAAATTAATTTATAAAAATACTAAAAAAAGACAAAATGTGTATATATTTTTTTAATTTATATCAAATAATGTTGTTAATGTAAATTTTTTACCATCAAACAACCCTTTATCACTAAGTTTTAATTCTGGGAGTACTAGTAAAGCCATAAAAGATAAAGTCATCAGTGGAGCTGTTAATTTTGAGCATAATTGTAGTGCTTTTTTATTAATTATTTCATATTCTTTAGCAAAATCATAACCATTATTTGTTGACATAAGTCCTGCTACGGGTAAGGGTAAAAGAGTTTTATTTTTGTTTTCAACTATGCAAACACCACCTTTAATATCGATTAATGAATTTATGGCTATCATTATATCTTCGTCATTTACACCTGCTGCTATTATATTGTGACTATCGTGTGCTACAGTTGAGGCAATAGCTCCTTTCTTAAAACCAAATCCTGTGATAAATCCAACAGCAGGTTTTGCTTCTTTATAGCGGTTAAGCACTACTATTTTTGCAATATCATTTTGAATGTCACTTATAATTTGGTCATCTTTTATGTTAGCATTAATTATTTTAGTACCTGTAATTAGTTGGCCATCATAAGCTTCTATAACTTTTATCGCATTACCTTCTGCTTTAACTATCAAATCATCAATGTTGATGTATTTTGCATTAAAATTATTAATAGGTTGTTCGGATATACTGTTTATCAAGCTTTTACCATTTTTAGCTACTAATTCTCCGTTTATGTAGGTTTCGAGTATATTAAAATCATTAAGATTATCAACAATGATAAAGTCTGCATTGTCGCCGTGTTTTAATAATCCTACTTCTAGTCCATAATGAGTTATTGGTATTTTAGTGCAAGCACGAATTACGGTAATTGGATCGTATCCATTGTTAATAGCTCTTTTTACCAGCATATTTATATGTCCTTTAATTAAATCATCAGGGTGTTTATCATCTGAACATAGCATAATATTATCTGGGTAAAGTTTAAATAGTTCTACAAGAACATCAAAATTTTTAGCAGCACTTCCTTCTCTTATTTGAATAATCATACCAGCTTTTATTTTTTCGATAGCTTCGTTAATATTTATGCATTCATGGTCAGTAGTAATGCCTGTTTTAGCATATTTTATAGCATTTTCGCCGGTTAAACCAGGTGCATGACCGTCAATAGCTTTTTTATATTTTTTGGCTATTTTGATTTTTTCCATTACTTCAGCATCTTCATAAAGTACTCCAGGAAAATTCATCATTTCGGCAAGGTATTTTATTTCTTTCATAGATAATAGTAGTTCAATTTCTTTATGACCAATTATTGCACCTGCCGATTCAAAAGAAGTGGCAGGGACACAACTTGGTGCCCCAAAGTAAAAATGAAAAG
>DAOTOD010000241.1:0-2999 GCA_035451165.1 Bacteroidales bacterium | reverse complement strand
CAAAGGGTATTAATGTCCCGTCTAAATCAACAACTATTAAATTTTTCTTATTCATATTTTTCTTAAAATTATACTCATATATCCATTGAAGTCATAAAAAATTGAAACGTCAGGTTTATTATGCTTAATGTTTTTTATAAAATTCAGTATTGGTTTAAATTTAAATTTGAAAAGTAACTTTAAGAAAGCATAATAAATTAAAGGAGAAACATATGTTTTATAATTATTGGTATTTTTTGGTAAAATTGTATTACCAAGAATTGGAGAAAAAAAGTTCACGCCATTCAATAAGCCCTGGTTTATTGAACCCCATACTCGAGGATTAACTTCTATTAAATATATTTGATTGTCTTTAGTTAACTTAAATTCAAACATAGCCAAGCCGCTCCAATTTAATTTTTTTACAATAGGAGCAACAATATCAAATAATCTATTATCATTATAACTTTCACGATATAAACTCGAACCACCAGACAAGGGGAATTCAATTAACCTTAAATGAGAATAGTATTTTTTTATTTCACCATTGACAGCAAAGCAGGAAAAACCAATGCCAACACCATCAACATACTGTTGGATAATTCCTGTATCTTTTATTTTAGTTTTATTTTTAATTAAATCATTTTCTGACATGAAATAAATTACACCTTTTGAAGAGGATGATGATTGGGGTTTATATACAAATGGCATTTCAGCACCTTCAATCGTTTCATAATGTTTTGGCATTATATTAAGTGATACATTATTTTTAAGAAAATTAAATAAAAGAAGTTTATTGTTTAATATTTCATAACTTGATGTAGGACCATAGTATGAAAGTGTATGGCTAAATAATTCTCTATTCTTAAGAATTTCCCCTATATAGTTACTATTTACTGGAATAAAAAAATCAATTTTAAATTTATTAACTATATCGGACAGTTCTTCTAAATATTTTTTTTTATCTTTTCTTGGATTAAATACTAAAAAATGATTATCACTATATTTAGTTTTTATGTACTTTGTAGTCTTTTGAAAATCAAATGTATAAACCAAAACATTACTGTAATGAAGTTTAATAAATCTTGCTATAACAATTGCTTTATAGCTACTAATTTCTCCTATAAGAATTTTAATCATTTATTTTAAAAAACTATTTTAACGTAATTGGTTCGCAAGAAATTGAAAAAAAGAATTAAAGGCTTTTTATAAAATCGTTAAAAACACAAGGGATATAATAAGATCTGACAGGAAATATGAACGAAAACAACACCCGAAAAAGCTTTATCATATAAATTATAAAAGATTATACCTTAAATAAATAACATTGAATAATAATTATAAACTTTGTAAATACTTAATAAGTAATAGCAATAATTGGTTCTTTAATGTGTAATTTAAAATCTTTTGTTTAACTAATATTTAAATTAATTGATCTTTCTTGTATGGCTAAGAACAGTTATTCAAATAATATTATAGAAATTTATTTGCTCTTTTGCAATAAACCTAATAATTTTAGAAAAATAAGAAGTCTCGTTCTGTGTAATAATAACTCTAATCATTTTTTATTAATGAATTATACAAGTTTGAATAATCTTTAGAAATGTTTTCCCAATTATATTCTCTCTGTAATTTTTTAAGAGCTTTTTCTGCTCTTAACTTCATTTCATCAATATTATTTAAAGCATAATCTATTTTTTGTGACAAGTCAATCTCATTATTTGTCTTAAAAAATAATACCTCGTCCTCATTAAATATATCTTTATTTTCTTTTATATCAGAACATATTATAGGAGTTTTAACTGAAGCTGCTTCAAGTAACATCATTGACATCGCCTCTAATAATGATGGAAATATAAATAATGTTGAATTATAAATAATAGTTAAAAGTTCTTTCTTATCTTTTATTAGTCCTTTAAATATAATATTTAAACTCTTTGATAAACTAAATATTTCATTTTTATATTCTTCTATCTGTTCTAAATCACCAGCGATAACAAGCAAACCATTATATTTTAACAAATGAAGAGCTTTTAGCAATATATGAAGACCTTTTGAAGGAATTATTCTACCTGCACCAAAAAAAAGATATGGCTTCTTGTCAATAATATTTTTATAATCATCAATTTTAGAAAAAGCATTTATTCCATTTGGTATATAAATAGTATTTAATCCAATTTTCTTGTAATTTCTTTGCTCTTCTTTTGAAACACATGTAACGATATTAGCCTTTTTTACAAACCATCTTTCATTTATTTTAAAAAACCATTCAAATTTTTTCCATTTTTCCCTTATAGAAAAACTTCCATGAGTTGTAATGATTACAGGATATTTAATTTTAAGTATTATGGTTATGAATGCAGCATCACGGTGATGTAAATGAATTAAGTCATATTTTGAAAATATTATAGCATGAAATGTTGAAATTACGTAATAGTAAAGTGTATTTAATCTTTTGAAAGGTAATTTTTTAAAAACAATTTGTTTAAATCCATTGTAATAACCAGTTTTTAGATTTGTGTGTGAGGAGGTAGAATAAACAACAAAATCATACTTATCTTTTAATTGATTTATAATATTTTCGCCAACTGTAGCAGCACCACCAAAGGCGGGTAAGCCTTTTAAGCCAATTACTGCTATCTTGGGTTTTTTAACATTCATCGAATAAATTATTTATAAAATTGATATATTTCTGTTTAAAAATTTCTTCTAAAAAGTTATTTTTTAAATGTCTGTAGGCATTATGACCAAATTCAACTCGTTGTTTTGGATTATCTACCAACAATTTTAGTTTTGAACTCATTCCTTCGGCATCTTTTATAGGAAGCAAAAATCCCGATTGTCCTTCAATTATCAAATATTCATTATCTCCAACGTTAGTTGCAACAATAGGAAGTGAAAATTCCATTGCTTCAATTATTGAGTTTGATAAGCCTTCGTATAGGGAAGTAGAAAAATAAATATCAGCCTTTTGGTAATAATTATTCAAATTATTTGGATTAATTATTAAAGAAACAGTA
>DAOTOD010000240.1:0-3000 GCA_035451165.1 Bacteroidales bacterium | reverse complement strand
GTTTATATTCAAGTTTGGTGGTAATAGAATTTGTAAAGTATCGAAAAACCATTTATTCAATTGTTTATATCCATACTTTTGTATTTCAATATTTAAAATATTTGCTAAAAAGTGAATATCTTGTGCTATCTCTTTAATACCTTGTGGCCCGTGATATACTGCATACATTCCAGCCATTATGGCTAATAAAGCTTGAGCAGTACATATGTTCGAAGTAGCTTTTTCTCTTTTTATATGTTGTTCTCTTGTTTGAAGTGCCATACGTAAAGCTTTATTGCCTTTTTTGTCAATAGAAACACCAATTATACGTCCTGGCACATTTCTTTTGTAATTTTCTTTTGTAGCAAAATAAGCAGCATGAGGACCGCCATAGCCCATAGGAATTCCAAATCTTTGGGTTGATCCTATTACTACATCAGCTCCCCATTCACCAGGAGGTGCTAATAAAGCAAGACTTAATAAATCAGCATCAACAGCTATAGGAATGTTTTTGTTATGTGCTGCTTCTACTAATGATTTGTAATTATAAATATTACCTCTTTCATCAGGATATTGAATAATTGCTCCAAATACATTTTCATTAAAATCAAATTCTAAGTGGGAGCATATTTTAATTTGTATGTTTAAAGGTTCTGCTCTAGTAATTAATACATCAATAACTTGAGGAAACATTTTGTCAGATACAAGGAAAACATTAGCATTTTTGATTAAGGCTTCACGAGAGCGTGTGTTATAGAACATAAGCATAGCTTCTGCTGCTGCTGTGGCTTCATCTAATAATGAGGCATTGGTAATAGGTAATCCTGTTAAATCAGAAATCATGGTCTGAAAGTTAAGCAAAGCTTCAAGACGCCCTTGCGAAATTTCAGCTTGATAAGGAGTATAGCTGGTGTACCATCCTGGATTTTCTAATATGTTTCTTAGAATAACTCCTGGTGTAATAGTGTTATAATATCCTAGCCCTATGAAACTTTTAAAAATTTTGTTTTTGCTCCCAAGATCTTTGATATGATTATAATATTCATATTCATTCATGCCTTTAGGTAAATTTAAAGGCTTTTTTAATCGGATATTTGAAGGTATTGTTTCTTCTATTAATTGTTCTATAGAAGAAACACCTATTTTTTTAAGCATTTTTTCGGTTTCTTCAACCTTTAATCCATTATGTCTTTTTTGAAAATTTGATGTTAACACGATATATAAATTTTAAATTAAACAACATTTAAACAATGGCAAAGTTAAAAACTTAGTGTTATACTGGAAACATAATTTTAATAAATTTGTTTTTAAATTTTTGTGCATAATGAAAAAAGTAAGTATTAAAGTTTTTTTATTAATTGTGTTGATTATAATAAATTCTTGCGGAATATTTCATAAAGGTAAAAAAAAGGATTGTGGCGACTGTCCTACTTGGAGTTATAATATTAACGATACTATAAAGATAAAAAAATATGGTCATTTCTGAAGATTATATTTCTCCATTTTTACCAGATAAGTGTGTTAGTATAATATGTGATTTGATAAATAATAGTGGGGCATGCTTGCAGATAAAAAAACATAGAAAATATAAATATGGCGATTTTATTGTTGATAGAAAAACTAAACAATTGAAAATAACTATTAATGATTCCTTAGATAAATATTCTTTTTTGATAACAATAATTCACGAATTAGCTCATCTTAATGTTTGGAAAAATTTTAAAACAAAAGTTAAACCACATGGAAACGAATGGAAACAAGCTTTTGGAGAATTAATGCAGCTTTTTCTTAATAAAAATATTTTCCCAACTTCTATTGAACAAGCTTTAAAAAATTATCTTATTAATCCTACAGCTTCTACTGACAGATGTTATAGTTTAGTTTATTCTTTATTACCATACTCTAAAGGAAATATGAAAGGCGTTTGTCTTGAATCGCTTCCTGACGGAATTACGTTTACTTTAAATAATGGAAAAATTATGAAAAAAATCGGCCTTTTAAAAAAGAGATACAAATGCTTATGCTTGAATAATAATCGAATGTATTCTGTAGCCCCTTATGTTGAAGTTTTTCCTGTGATAAATAAATAATTAATTAAACCAAATAAGTTGAACCAACAATTGAAATATGGTAGAATTTTCTAAAAAGAATATTTTTTATAGGAGGCTTATACAGTCTATTTATAAACAGGATAATTATAATAATTCCACTTTTAAAAGAGGTAAAAAAGTTCGTAACATTAGATTTAACCTTATCAGAAATATTAAGGATGCTTTTTTGATATTAGGAGGTGTATTATCAGCTTTAGTAGGATTAAAAGCTTTTATAATACCTAATAAATTTATTGATGGTGGAGTAATGGGAATTTCTTTACTTATTAATATTGTAACTAATTGGTCATTGGCTTTATTAGTATTTTGTATTAATTTCCCTTTTATTATTTTAAGTATAAAAACTGTAAATAAGCAATTTGCTATAAAAACTACAATAGCAATAATTGCTTTGTCAATAGCATTGGCTTTTATTAATGTACCATTACTTACCCATGACAAAATTTTAGTTGCAATATTTGGTGGTTTTTTTTTAGGTACAGGAATAGGTTTGGCGGTTAGAGGAGGTGCTGTAATTGATGGTACTGAAGTATTAGCTCTTTTTTTAAGTCGTAAATTGAGTGTAACTATAGGAGCAGTGATATTGTATATCAATGTATTAATTTTTTTAGTTGCTGCTTATTTATTATCTATAGAAACAGCTTTTTATTCAATATTAACTTATATAGTTGCTTCTAAAGCAGTTGATTTTATAATAGAAGGAATAGATGAATATATAGGAGTGACTATTATTTCAATAAAAAGTGATGATATAAGACTTATGATTATAGAAACACTGGGAAGAGGAGTTACTATATATAATGGTAAACGAGGTTATGCTAAAAAAGGTGAAAAACTAAAAGAAACAGATATACTTTATACAGTAATAACACGATTAGAGTTATCAAAACTTAAATCTGAAATTGAAAAA
>DAOTOD010000239.1:0-3053 GCA_035451165.1 Bacteroidales bacterium | reverse complement strand
TTTACCATCTTTATATATTATATATGCTGTTTTTTCTATTTTAGAATTAGTTTCTTGCTCTGTGATATTTCTTTTATAATCGGTAATGGTGTAATTTTTACTGAAGTATTTATAGTGTATAGTTGTATCTATAAATGCAATAGTACTATCTAAATAACTTATACAACGATTATATATGCCATTTTCGTTAGAGAGGTATGTATAATATTTACCTTTATAATGTGAGGGGTAAATTTCATTAGCATCAGGGGTATTAGTAATTCTTTTTAGAATATTACTTTTAGTTTTATAGTTATATATAAAAATATCATTATTATTGAATTTTGGTAAATTTTCTGTTTTTACTATATAATTTTCATTTTCAAAAACTATAGTATCATTTGTTCTATTACTACTAAATATAATTTCGTTAGTTTTGGGTATAAATTTAGGATTAAGGTCATCCCATAAATCTTTTGTAATTTGTTCATAAGTCATAGAGGCTGGGTTAAAAATGAATAAGTCAGTTTGTCCATTTTGTACAGCTGAAAATACCATTAATTGCCCGTCATCAGAATATGAAAAATCTAAAATTTTTTGAAAATCAAATAAACGAATTTTAGTAAAGGTTTTTGTTTTTAATTCATAATAGTACAATAAAAATTTACTTTTTCGTTCGATAATAATACTTAGTAATTTACCAGATGGGTGCCATGCAATAATAGGGAATGATAAATCTATTTTATCATCTAATTTATTTCCATATTTAATTATATAATGTGCTTTATTTTTATTTATATCATATAGCCATATTTTATATTTACCTAAATTATTACTTACCCAAGCTGCGTATTTACCGTCAGGACTTATTTTTAGATTTAAATATGCTTGCTGCTTTTTAGTTTTAGTAGTAATGGGTTTATTTTCAGGTAATTGTCTGTTTAAATTATCTTCATATGTTAATTTATCATAATAATTAATCCATTCTCTAATTAGAGATTTAAAAGACATTCCTAAAACAAACAAGAATCCACTTTCTACATTTCGGCTCATTTTAGTCATATATAAGATATTGGGTATCATATTTTCTCCATATTTAATAGAAATATATTGCCATATAGAATGTCCAGCATAAATAGCGTCTATGCCATTGAGGTTATTAAATTTTTCGTAGCGTTTAGATAAGATACCATCAATTACATGTTTTTCAACCTCTTCATTAAATTCATCTGATAAATAAGAGATCAAACCTTGTGTGTACCACTCGGGCAAAGCTAATAATGTAGTGTTTTTAATCATAGAAGTTATGCTTTTCCCGTATAGTATTTGTTCAAGTATAACATAAGCTATCCCTGCTCTTATTTGTCGCTCAAAATCAACGTGGCTACCGTTATAATATAAAAAAACTTTATTCCCTACAATATGGGTTATTCCACCTGTATTATATTGTTCTTGACTTAAGAAACCTATATTGCTTTGTTTTAAGTCTGAAAGATTGTTAAAAACTATAAATTGTATATTTTCTTCAAGAGTGTAATCAAGTTTTTTTTCAATAACAGGTATTTGTTCAGCAGCATAACGAGCTGTATATATAGCAAGATTTTTACCATTAAGTGTGTAGTAAACATTATATTTAGGGTAACGAAAATATGTCCATAGCTTATCTTCATACTGAACTCTGTTTTTCCCAAACAGTAATTGAGATCCATTATAAAATTGAGCATTTAAAAACAATGGAGAATAAAATACTATTATTAATAGTATTTTTTTTAATTGTACAGGAGTTGAGCAATAATATTTTATGTTATATACCATTGTATTGAAAAAACAATGCTAATTTAACATTTTTTTGTTTATATTATTATGTAGTTGTTTATAAATTACCTATTAATTATCTTCAATTGATTTTTTTATTAAGTAGAAGATTGACATTTAATTTGATGTATATAATCAATAATACACAAGTAAATTTTTTGAGATAATAATATTTATTTATTAACACAGTTTTAATGTAAGCTTTTTGACAAACTTTATATATTTTAAAGACAGTAAAAAATTATTTTTATTCAAATCAAAAATAAACTGTGCTTTAATAATTATAGTAATTTTGCCTTTTATTTATATTGTAATTTTCGAACAGATAGTTAAAAATTATATAAATGAATTTTATTTTCCATTATAAACAATATTACTATAAAAATTGTAGTTTAAATTTACTTACAGTGAGGTAATTAATTTTATTTTAATTATTAAGAAATTATATATTTTATATAAACTTTTTAAAATTACATAAAGATGAAAAAGTTATTACTTACCATACTTGATGGATGGGGCATAGGTGATGGTACAAAAAGTGATGCAATTTCTGTCGCTAATACAGCTTTTATGAAGAGTTTAGCTGTAAATCATAATATAGGCAAGTCTAAATTACAAGCTTCTGGTGAGTTTGTTGGATTACCTGATGGACAAATGGGTAACTCAGAAGTAGGCCATCTTAATATTGGTGCTGGTAGGATTGTTTATCAAGATTTGGTTAGAATCAATATGGCTGTTAAAGATGGTAGTATTGCTAAAAATGAAACTTTAATCAAAGCTTATAAATATGCTAAAGAAAATAATAAAGCAGTACATTTTATTGGGTTAGTATCTGATGGTGGAGTTCATTCTTCAACTAAACATCTTATGGCATTATGTGATTTAGCTAAAGCAACTGGGTTAGAAAAAGTTTATATACACGTACTTACGGATGGCCGAGATACAGATCCTCGTAGTGGATATGATTATGTTAAAGAATTAGAAAACTACTTAGTAACATCTGTGGGTAAAATAGTAAGTTTATGTGGGCGTTATTATACTATGGATAGAGATAAAAGATGGGAACGTGTTAAACAAGGCTATGACTTAATGGTTAATGGTATAGGGAAACCTTATAAAAATGTACTTAATGCAATTGCTGATTCTTACAATGAAGAAGTTACAGATGAGTTTATAAAACCTGTTATAATTACTGACCAAGAAGGACGTCCAATTGCAACTATACAACCCAATGATGTTGTTATATGTTTTAATTTTAG
>DAOTOD010000238.1:0-3059 GCA_035451165.1 Bacteroidales bacterium | reverse complement strand
CACTTGCTAGAATATTAGGTTGGCTAATGGGGAAAATAGGCCAACCTACTGTAATAGGAGAAATTATAGCTGGCATAGCACTGGGGCCTTCATTATTAGGTAATATCGCTCCACAATTTTCAGCTTTTCTCTTTTCACCTGATTTATTAAAAGGATTACATTTTTTAAGTCAATTAGGGTTAATATTATTTATGTTTATCGTAGGTATGGAATTAGATTTAAATAAAATAAAAAAAGAATTAAAAAATACAATATGGATAAGTAATTCAAGTATATTCATACCTTTTGTGATGGGAATTATATTAGCTTACTACTTATATCCTAATTATAGTAACAAAGCATCATTGACGCATTTTGCTTTATTTATGGGGATATCTATCAGCATAACAGCTTTCCCAATATTAGCAAGAATTTTAATGGAGAGAGATCTAATTAAAACTCCTATTGGCTCAATTGCTCTTACAACAGCTGCTGCCAACGATATAACTGCATGGCTTATGTTAGCAATTTTACTGGTAATAATTAAATCTGGTAATTTGGTTGATATAATTTATGCTATTTTATTTTCTTTTCTATTTATAATATTTATGTTATTTATTATAAGACCTTTTTTAAAAAAACTTTCAAAGTACTATTTTTCTAAAGAGATACTTAGCAAATCAGTACTAACTTTTATTTTTTTAATTTTGTTATCCTCTTCATTTATATCTGAAATAATAGGTATTCATGCTCTTTTTGGAGCTTTTATTGCAGGAATAACTATTCCTACCACATCCAAATTTAAACAACTACTCACACAAAAAATAGAAGATATAAGTCTAGTTTTATTATTACCAATATTTTTTGTTTTCACTGGATTACGAACAGAAATAACTACTTTAAATAACATTGAATTATGGAAAATATTTGGTATAATATTACTAGTAGCTACATTCGGTAAATTTATAGGTTCGTCTTTAAGTGCAAAATTAGTAGGTATAAATTTAAAAGATAGCCTTATACTTGGCACTCTGATGAATTCAAGAGGTTTAATGGAATTAGTTATATTAAATATAGGTTATGATCTTAATATATTATCAAAAGAAATTTTTTCAATTTTAGTATTAATGGCTCTTACAACAACTTTTATTACCGGTCCTATATTACAATTTATAAATTATTTATTTAAAAGTAAACAAAAAGAGGTTGGTTTTAATCAAAACATTGTTAATATATTAATTTCTTTTGGCAACCCTAAATCAGGCGGAAAATTACTTGAACTTGCTTATAAGTTATTTAATAATGAAAAATATAAATTAAACTATACAGCTATACACTACAGTCCAAGTGCTGACATAAATATTCAAGATGCAAAAACATTTGAAAAAGAAAGCTTTAAAAATATTCAAAATACAGCAAAGCAATTTAATATACGACTCAAGACATATTATAAAACTACTATCGAAGTTGCACGAGAAATAGTACAATTTGTAAACAATAATAATTTTAATTTTTTGTTAGCAGGCTCTTCTCGTTCACTTTTTGTTTCAGATATAACCGGAGGCAAAGTAAAATACATGTTTGATAACATTAAAACTAATATAGGTATCTTTATTGATAAAGGATTTAAACAAATGACCAATGTTTTAGTAATAATCGATGATCTAGAGAATAATCCACTTACTATTCTAAAAACAGCAGGTATAGAATTTAATCAAAATATAAAATTAAAAGTATTATTAAAAACTTTAAATAATAGTATGTTGTTTCAGGAACATTTTTTTAATTATGAGATAATCAATGAAGATAAATACCTATCAGATAATACAGCAAATATATCAAAAATTGATTTAATTATTATCAGTTTATCATACTGGAATAAAATTAAACAAGAAAAAAATAATTTAATAAACCCAAATATTTCAATGCTTATAGTGAATTAGTAATATGAAATCTATAGCTTTTTATACATTAGGTTGTAAACTTAACTTTGCTGAAACATCTACAATAGCAGAAAAGTTTCGTAATGCAGGTTATAAAATTGTTGATTTTGAATCCATTGCAGATATTTATGTCATTCATACTTGCTCTGTTACTTCAATGGCTGAAAAAAAAAGCCGCCAAGCGATGCGTCAAGCAAAACGTAGAAATAATAAGGCTTTAATTGCATTTATAGGTTGTTATGCAGAACTAAGATATGACGAGATAAAAAAACTAAATATTGCTAATATTATCATAGGTAATAAAGATAAATACGAATTACTTAATTTCATTACAAATAATAATATTACAATTAACAAAGTAAATGAAGAATTTGTTCCTGCAATGAGTTTAGGAAGAGAAAGAACACGTTCTTTCCTTAAAATACAGGATGGCTGTGATTATTTTTGTGCATATTGTACAGTGCCTTATGCCAGAGGCCCTTCAAGAAGTATGAAGATTGTAGACATTAAAAATATGTTTTCTTTACTAGCTGACAAAGGCATAAAAGAAGTTGTTTTAACTGGTGTTAATGTAGGAGATTTTGGTAGAAAAAATGGTGAAAACTTAAAACAATTACTATACGAATTAGAAAATATAAAAAAAATAGAAAGAATAAGAATTTCCTCAATAGAACCAGATTTGTTAGATACTGAACTCATTAAGCTAATAGCAGATTCCGAAATCATAGCCCCTCATTTTCATCTTCCTTTACAATCAGGCTCAGATGTAGTATTAAAATTAATGGGACGAAGATATAATATTAATTCATTCATTGAAAAAGTCGAATTAATTAAAAAAACTATACCAACAGCTTTCATTGCTGCTGATGTTATAACAGGATTTCCAGGAGAAACAGATTTAGAATATGAAAAAACAAAAAAAATTATTGAACTTTTGCCTTTATCTGAATTACATGTTTTCACATATTCTGAAAGGCCAGGTACTAAAGCTGCTACTATGAATAATAAAATTAGTGAAAGCGTTAAAAAGAAAAGAACTGACGAATTGCTTTACATTAGTAAAAATAAAAAGAAAGTTTTTTACTTATCCAATAAAGGCTCTATTCAAAAAGTCTTATGGGAAAACAACAATTACAA
>DAOTOD010000237.1:0-3061 GCA_035451165.1 Bacteroidales bacterium | reverse complement strand
TATTAGTGTCCCCATCTGGTAAAAAAATGTATAGAGAAACTGATTTAATTGATGTATGGTTCGACTCTGGGGCTATGCCTTATGCCCAATTCCATTACCCTTTTGAAAATCAAGAATATTTTAAAACTCATTTCCCTGCAGACTTTATAGCAGAAGGAGTAGATCAAACTCGTGGATGGTTCTTTACTTTACATGCTATCGCTGTTATGTTATTTGATTCTGTAGCTTTTAAAAATGTCGTATCAAACGGATTAGTACTTGATAAAAAAGGAAACAAAATGTCAAAACGTTTAGGAAATGCAATAGATCCGTTTGAAACTATTAATAAATTAGGACCTGATGCTACGAGATGGTATATGATTACTAATGCTCAACCATGGGATAATCTTAAATTCGATATAGAAGGAGTTGAAGAAGTACAACGTAAATTTTTCGGCACACTCTACAACACCTATGCTTTCTTTGCCCTGTACGCAAATATTGACGGCTTTAATTATTCACAAGATGAAATACCAATAGAAAAAAGACCTGAAATTGATAAATGGATTATATCTGAGCTAAATACACTTATTAAAAATGTATCAGAATACTACGATAATTATGAACCTACTAAGGCAGGAAGAGCTATAGAAGAATTCGTTGATGAATATTTAAGTAACTGGTATGTCCGTTTAAGCCGAAGAAGATTCTGGAAAGGAAGTTGCTCCGAAGATAAAATATCTGCCTACCAAACTTTATATAACTGCCTCGAAAAAATTGCTATGCTCATGGCCCCTATTGCTCCTTTCTTTGCCGAAAAATTATTTATTGACCTTAACAACGTCACTAAAAAAAATAAGGCTGAATCAGTACATCTTACAAACTGGCCATCTTACAACGAAAACAATATTGATAAAGAACTTGAAACACGAATGCAGCTAGCTAAAAAAATTGCTTCAATGATACTTGCTCTTAGAAAAAAAGCAGGCATAAGAGTAAGACAACCTCTGAAAAAAATAATGATACCATGTAATGATGAAATATTCAAAACAAGATTAGAAAGCATAAGTGAAATTATATTAGCCGAAGTAAATGTTAAAGAAATTGAATACATTGATGTGTCAACTAATAAATTAGTTAAAACTATAAAACCTAACTTTAAATCACTCGGTCCTCGATTCGGGAAACTAATGAAACAAATAACTGAAATGATAGAAAATATGACCCAAAAAGATATCATCAATCTCGAAAAAACTGGAACTCATAACTTAACCATAAATAATCAAACCGTTACTATTACTACCAATGATGTAGAAATAATAACAGAAGATATACCGGGTTTTATGATTTCAACTAATGGAAATATAACTGTAGCCCTTGACATTACAATAACTCCCGAATTAAAAGCAGAAGGTATCGCTAGAGAATTAATTAATCGAATACAAAATATACGAAAAGAAAAAGGATTTGAAGTAACAGATAAAATTATAGTAGAAATAGAAAATAATCATAATTTATTATCTTCTTCAATTAATAATAATTTTAATTATATTTGCTCAGAAATATTAGCTTCTAAACTTTATTTAACTAATAAAATTGAACACATAGAAAAAATAAAAATAGAAATTGATGAAGAAATTACTACTTATGTAACTGTAAATAAAGTAGAAGCTTAATATTATTAATTTATCGTTAATTAAAAATTTAGTAAGTATGAAAAAAGAAGATAACAATACATCGCAAGAACGTACAAGATATTCAGATGAAGAATTGCAAGAATTTAAACAAATAATCCTTGCTAAACTCGAAAAAGCAAAACGTGATCTAGCACTTCTAACTGAAGCTTATACTAACGCCAATGACAATGACACATCAGATACATCTCCTACTTTTAAAGTCTTAGAAGAAGGTCATCAAGTTTTATCAAAAGAAGAAAACAGTCAGCTCGCTGCAAGACAACAAAAATTTATTAAAGCCCTTGAAAACGCTCTTATCAGAATTGAAAATAAAACTTACGGTATTTGCCGAGAAACTGGTAAATTAATTTCTAAAGAACGCTTACGTAGTGTGCCTCATGCTACCTTAAGTATTGAAGCTAAATTAAAACAAAAAGATAAAAATAAGAATAATTAACTTATTTAATACATTATCATCTTGAAAAAAACTTTAATAACTATTTTTATAGTTCTTATATTAGATCAAGCCTTGAAAATTTGGGTCAAAACTAATATGGCCTTAGGAGAAGAATTTTCTGTTTTTGGCAATTGGTTTCTTATAAAATTTATTGAAAATAATGGAATGGCTTTTGGGCTAGAATTTGCTGGAACAAAAGGTAAAATCTTTTTAAGCTTATTCAGAATATTAGCTTCCTGTGCAATAGCATATTATCTTTATTCTATTATTAAAAAACAAGCACATAAAGGTTTTATAATAGCTGTATCTTTAATATTAGCAGGAGCTTTAGGTAATATAATAGATAGTGCTTTTTATGGACTTATATTTAGTGAAAGTAATTTCTTAAACAGCAACGTAGCCACACTATTCCCTAAAGAAGGTGGATATGCAGGCTTTTTACAAGGAAAAGTAGTTGATATGCTTTACTTCCCAATTATAGAAGGATATTTTCCTCAATGGTTCCCTTTTTGGGGTGGGGAACACTTTATATTTTTTAGACCCATTTTTAATATTTCAGACTCTGCTATAACAATAGTTGTTTTGATAATATTAAATATGAAAAAACTACAAAAAAGGAGGCTAACAGCCCCCTTAATCTTTCTTCGTAAAGCATATAATCAATATAATTATTATAATTATTCTTCTTTTTCTTCTTCCTGGTAAGCTTTAAGAAGTTGTGTTTGCACATCAGGAGGAACTTGTAAATATTCTGAAAAACGCAATGTATAAGTTGCACGTCCACTAGTTATTGAACTTAAAGCTGTAGAATATCTATTCATTTCAGCCAAAGGTACTTTAGCTTTAATCTTTTGATAAGTCCCTTCGCTCTCCATACCCATAATAACTGCCCTACGACCTTGTAAATCAGTCATCACATCCCCCATTTTATCTTCAGGACAAATAACTT
>DAOTOD010000236.1:0-3072 GCA_035451165.1 Bacteroidales bacterium | reverse complement strand
TGAAGATATTGCTAACATTATATATAAGTATATCAGCTATATTAACATGTGGAGGCAATGTAGATATATAATATATAATGTTAGCAATATCTTCAGCTATAAGGGGCTTAAATCCTTTGTAAACATTATCAGCACGTTCTTTGTCACCTTTAAATCGAACAATAGAAAATTCCGTTTCTGTTGCTCCAGGAGCTACTTGAGTAACTTTGATACCATATTTTATTAAATCGTGTCTTAAACCTTTAGTAAAACCATCGACAGCATGTTTTGTAGCACAATAAACATTACCATTAGGTAATACTTCTCGACCTGCTATAGAACCAATATTAATAATATGCCCCTTCCCTGCTTCAATCATAATAGGTACAATACAAGAAGTTACATAAAGTAATCCTTTAAAATTAGTATCAATCATAATATCCCAGTCTTCGACCAAACCTTCTTGAAAAGGAACAAAGCCTAGAGCTAAACCAGCATTATTAATTAAAATATCTATTACCTTAAAATCTTCAGGTAGTTTTGATATTACATCTTTAACCTCATTATAATTACGCACATCCATATGTATAGCTAAAACTTCTCCTTTAAAATCTTCTTGTATCTTTGCTTTTAAGATTTCTAACCTTTCCCTCCTTCTACCTGTTATTATAACTTTATCCCCATGCTTGGCAAATTCAATAGCTGTTTGCTCGCCTATACCACTTGTAGCACCTGTAATAAAAACTGTTTTTTGTAAATTTAAATTATCCATATTATTTAATAATTTTTAAAGCACGTAATTTCAAAAATAACTTATTACCATCAATTAAAGACAATAACATTAAAAATAAAAACGGAAAAGCAGGCAACTTATATCTAACAAAAGCCCCCATAACAGGAGTTGTTAAACCTGTAAGTATATATATTTGTAAAACAAAAAAAAGTGAAAAAAAGACAATAGTCATAAGCCTTTTATCAGGTTTTTTATAAAAAAATATTGCAAATATAGCTATAATAATTGATGCTAAATTTTCTATTGATGTTATTAGCATCAAAAGTGATTTGCTTTCAAAAAACCAAGGGCGACAACATACATTATATAAAGCTTGAGGTATATTAATAATTAAACTCCATACACTAGGCTCTAAAATTCTAACATTCAATAAGCTACCAGAATTAACCGAATGAGCTAGGCCTATAAAATCTCTTTGCTTACGAGCTAATTCTTCAAATACATTAATTCCTAATAACTTATAACTTATTATAAATAATAATATATTGAAAACTATTATTCCAATAAAAAATTTTATAAAAACTCTTTTAAAACTTTCATATTTAACCCATATCAAAGTCATCATAAGTGGTAAAAGAGCTAAAGCAATATAAACTTTCGTATATCGTATTAATAAAAAAGATAACAACATTATTATCAAAATTCTATAATCAAAATTTTTATTTATTACTTTATCATAACTCCATAATAATAATCCCAGACCTGTTAATATCAATCCTTCTTTTAAAACTCCTGATCCCCAAAATAAAACAGTAGGTAATAAAAACACTATACAAAACAACATAATTTTATTTCTTCTTAAATATTTATATAAAAAACGATATAAACCAGTAAGTCCTACTAATGAAAAAAAACACATAAAGACTGTATGCACATTGAAATATCCAAATGAAAAAAATCTAATTAAAGCATTAAATCTGATTAAGGAATGACTTTCATTATACAATGTACTTTCATGAACCCTAAACCAATTATTCATTTTATTATAATAGTTATGATTAAAATATTCATTATTATTGTCTATTCCTGTAATCATTTGCAAAAAATCAATAGGGCGATTGAAAGCAGCATCATACATTACCTTACTATCATCAAAATACTTAAAAATATCAGCAGTATTTCTTTCTTTGTAATACCATGTGTATGTTGCCCAAACAGCTATACCACAAATAATCTTCAATATAAATACTCCTGTTATAGGCTTATTACCAATACCTGGCAAATTAAAAAATTTAATTTTATTGATAACTAAAAGAAATAATAATGCATATAGTATGACTATTATAACTTCTTTCATTCTTTATTATGCTTACTATAACATTCAAGTATTTGTGAAACTAGCTTATGTCTTAAAATATCTGAGTTATTAAGGTATATAAAATCTATTCCCGATACATTTTGCAATATTTTCATAGCATTCAGTAATCCTGAAGTTTGGCTATTGGGTAAATCAATTTGTGTAATATCACCTGTTATTATAAACTTTGATGATTTACCCATTCTTGTTAAAAACATTTTCATTTGTAAAATTGATGTATTTTGGGCTTCATCAAGAATAGCGAACGAATTATCAAGCGTTCTTCCTCTCATAAAAGCTAAAGGGGCCACTTCAATGATACCATCTTCCATATAAGAAGCTAATTTTTGTAAAGGTATCATCTCACTTAAAGCATCATATAAAGGCTGAAGATATGGGTCTATTTTGTCTCTCAAATCACCCGGTAAAAAACCCAAACTTTCACCTGCTTCAACAGCAGGCCTTGTTAAAATTATTCTTTTTACCTCACGATTTTTCAATGCACGCACAGCTAAAGCAACTGCAGTATATGTCTTACCTGTACCCGCCGGACCAATGGCAAAAACCATATCATTTTTCATACAACTATCAACTAGCTTCTGCTGATTACTTGTACGTGCTTTTATAACATGACCATTTCTACCATATACCAATACATTATTATTTTCAATATTCATTTTATCAATATCTTCTTCATTAACTTCAATAATTTTTGAAATTATATCCTCTGAAATTTTACCATGTTTATAAAAATATTTAAGTAAAATATTCAATTTTAATTCAAATGTTTTTATATCAGAATTAGAACCAATAACTTTAATACTTTCATCTCTGGCAATTATTTTTAAAGAAGGAAAATACGTTTTAAAAAAATTCAAATTAGCATCATTTACACCTAAAAACTCTACAGGATCAAATAAATCAAGTGTAATAACTTTTTCACTCATATATGTTATTTATTTTCTAATATTATTCTACAAATGGACATCAAATTTAACAAAAA
>DAOTOD010000235.1:1484-3074 GCA_035451165.1 Bacteroidales bacterium | reverse complement strand
TAAAAAAACAGATTTCCCATCATTGGGCAATGTATATGCTACATTGCTTATACCTTCAAATATACTTTTAATATTATCTAAATTTATAATTCCAGAGCCATTACCTTCGAATACTTTATTAGGGTCAGTAATTTTTTTAATATTAGTATCACTTTTAGAAGAAGGATCTATTGTAATACCAGCTTGTTCAAAATCTTCTTTCCATGCGAATTTAGTATTATTGTTGTAAGTAGTTGTTAAGGTGCCTAAATCTAGTATTTGGTCTTCTACTAATTGTATATTTAGTTCGATAGGATTATAGAAAGGGTAAATAGAGCGAGTAGCGGCTGTTCCATTTAATTGTATGCCCGGTTTAATGGTAATTTTATGATATCCTGTTTTTAATATAGGTATTGTGGCTGGTAGTTCAAAAGCTCCAATTATATCTTCATCAACATAAACCCATGCATCAGTTATTTTACTAGAATTAGTGCCTTGTTCTATAACATTTGTTGAAAGATTAATAGCTTGAATGTGCACAAATGAAGGTGTTTTTTCTGGAGGGTTTATCAATTCACAGGATGCAATAAAGAAAATACTTAATAATAATATAAGCCTATGTATATGTTTTTTTTTAATGATTTTCATTAATTTAATATAAGTTAAAACAAATAACGTATCAAGTTTATTATTATTGCTATGTTAGTTTTAGTTATAAGAGAATAGGGCTTGTATTGAGTTTGTCAATTATTTTGTAAGCTATTTCAAGAGCATTATAACCATCGATTATAGTAATAGGAGGATCTTGGTTTTTGATTATTGATTGATAGAACTTTTCTAGTTCCATTTTTATTGCATTAATAGGTTGTATTTCTGGTTTTTCAAAAATCATTTGTTTAGGTGGTTTATCTTTGCCAAGGTCTAATATAAGCGAAAATGGATTTTCTTTTTCTTTTTCAACATTTTTAAGACTTATGATTTCAGTTTCTTTTTTTAAGAAATCGACAGATATATATGCATTTTGTTGAAAAAACCTGGATTTTCTCATGTTTTTTAATGATATTCGACTAGCGGTTAGATTTGCAACACATCCGTTATCAAATTCAATACGTGCATTAGCTATATCAGGCGTATCGCTTATAATAGCTACACCACTTGCACTTATTTTTTTTACATTTGATTTAACAACACTTAATACAATATCTATGTCGTGAATCATTAAATCTAAAATAACTGGCACATCTGTACCTCTTGGATTAAACTGTGCCAAACGATGAGTTTCAATAAACATGGGGTTATTAATATAAGGGGAAGCGGCTAAAAAAGCAGGATTAAATCGTTCTACGTGTCCTACTTGAACTTTAACACCAGCTTCAGATGCAATATTAATAAGTTCACGAGCTTCATTGATTGTAGTTACTATTGGCTTTTCAATAAATACATGTTTGAATTTTTTTAAAGCAATTGAAGCGCAATCAAAATGAGATATAGTAGGGGTCACGATATTAACTACGTCAACAGCTTCAATAAGTTCTAAGGGCGAATCAAATGCTTTAATGTTAAATTCATTACTTACTTTGTTTTTTATTTCCAAATCAGGATCAAAGAAAC
>DAOTOD010000235.1:0-1474 GCA_035451165.1 Bacteroidales bacterium | reverse complement strand
AATTTCTATTATACATTTTATATGTATTTTGCCGAGATGCCCTGCTCCTAATACTCCTATTTTAAGCATATTTAAAGATATATAGTGTAAATTTTATATTTACAAACTAATTTATTACAATTGCAAAAGTAATTTTTTTAAGTTTTTATAAAATGTTATTAATAAATAATAATTAAAAATATTATAAAATTTAATAATTAACAATTTTAATTAAAAATGTTGGAAGATAATTATCGTCATCAGGGATTGCGACGTAAACTTGTTGAAAGCATAAGAAATAAAGGGATTAAGGATGAGGCTGTATTAAAAGCTATTAACGAAGTTCCTAGACATTTATTTTTAGATTCATCTTTTCTTGAATATGCATATGAAGATAAACCATTTGCAATAGGATGGGGGCAAACAATTTCACAACCTTATACTGTGGCTTTTCAAACACAACTTTTAAATATAAAAAAAGGAGATAAAGTACTTGAAATAGGTACTGGCTCTGGTTATCAGGCATGTGTTTTATCTGAAATGGGGGCTAAAGTTTTTACAATAGAAAGAATAAAACCGCTATATCTTAAAACTAAATCGTTTTTGACAAAACTTAATTATTTTAACATTAAAATTTTTTATGGTGATGGCTACAAAGGACTTCCAGCTTATGCACCATTTGATAAAATACTTGTAACCGCAGGGGCTCCAGATATACCTCAAGCCTTGAAAGCTCAATTAAAAATAGGCGGTATAATAGTTATACCAGTAGGTCATGGTCATATACAAGATATGATTAAAGCTACTAAAAAAACCGAAACAGAATTTGATATTGAAAAATATGGTAAATTTTCTTTTGTCCCTTTGCTGGAAAATAAAGATAATGGTACTGATATGCTAAATATTTAAATTATTTAGCATAATTTTTAATTAAAAAAACTATATTTGTATTCTTTTAAATCATAATTGAGTAATTAAAATATTATAACAATGAAAAAAGTAATTTTATTTTTTAGTTTTATTTATAGTTTTTCAATTGTAATAAATTTACAAGCTCAAAAAATTGCACTACAAAGAGCTGATAATTTTTATAATAATTTAAACTATTATAAAGCAATTCCTTTGTATGAAAAGGTAACTAAGAAAAATGATAACATAGAAGTATTAACTAAGTTGGGAGATTGTTATAGGTTAACTAATAATATTGAAAAAGCTGCTAATATATATGAGAAAATTATTAATTCGGGGCAGAATAATCCAACGAATATATATTATTATTCTAAAATATTGATAAGCAAAGGTGATTATAATAAGGCTGTATCGTTACTAAAACAATGTAAAGGTGATAATCGCTGCCAAGCTTTCTTACAATCTATCGAAAATATGCCTCTTTATTATAAAGATACAGCTAACTGTAAAATATCCAAAGTCCCTTTTAATTCAAAGAATAATGATTTTGGGCCAACTATATATACAGCTAATGGTAAGGAACAAA
>DAOTOD010000234.1:0-3092 GCA_035451165.1 Bacteroidales bacterium | reverse complement strand
TTTTTTATAAATTCTAAAGCTGCGGTAGCCTGTCCTGCTATTATATTATAGTTATTATATGGGTGTATTTCAATAGCTCCTGTATTTTCAATAACTTGTTTAAGAGTTTCTTCTCTCGATTTAAGTGTAGGTTCACAATATATAATATCTCCTCCATAATATTTTACAGCTTCGCATTTAATTTTTGAAGAATTTTTTGGCATTACAATATAAGCCTTACATTTTTTTATACTTGCAGCTTTAGCTAACGCTGATGCATGATTACCACTAGAATGAGTAGCAACTCCATTAACTAGTTGATTATCATGCAGTGACATAATTGCATTAGTTGCTCCTCTTATTTTAAAGGATCCTGTTTTTTGAAAATTTTCACATTTAAAAAAAATTGATGCGTTTGTTATTTGAGTTATGTATGATGAAGTAATAATAGGAGTATCGTTAATATAAGGAGCTATTTTAATAGCTGCTTTAACTATTGAAAAAATATCGGGTGTATTCAAATTGTTTTGTTTTTAATTTTTTCAATAAGCTTGTCACAAGCTTTATTGATTAAATTATAAGTATTTTCAAATCCATTTATATTATCGTAGTAAGGGTCAGGTATTGAAAGATTTTGATTAGGAACGAGAAGGTTTAGTAAGAAATCTACTTTATTTTTATCTTGATTAGTTTTTGCCATATTCATTACTAAATCGTATATGTTTTCGTCCATTACATATATTTTATCAAAGTTTTTAAAGTCATCATACTTAAATAGTCTGGCCCTTTGCTTAGCTATGTCTATGCCATGTGCTTGAGCTATTTTTTGAGAGCGAATATCAGGAGGGTCTCCTACGTGGTAAGGTTCAAAACCTGCAGAATCAACAATTATATTAAGTTTTTCTTTTTTAGCTTTATGTTTTAAAATACCTTCTGCTAATGGAGAACGGCAAATATTGCCTAAACAGACCATAAGTATCTTCATAAAAATTAAATTCTCAAAAAGTAATACAAGCAACAAAAGTAATAATTATAATTTTATTTTATAAAATTCTATAATTATTGCTTATCAATTATAAAAAGATATATTTATAGTTTAGAGATATTAAAGTTATCTTTTTATCTTTTTTTCAATTTCTTCTACGTATGCTTTAAATTGTTTATCAGTTTCGATAAGATTATTTACAGTTCTACACGCGTGTAATACTGTAGCATGGTCTTTATTACCACAGTGCATGCCAATTATAGCTAATGATAATTTAGTGTATCTTTTAGAAAAGTACATAGTAAGTTGCCTAGCTTGTACTATTTCACGCTTACGAGATTGTGAATTAATTAATTCAGAAGGAATATTAAAATAATCACAGACTATTTTTCTTATATAATCAACAGAAATTTCTTTACTAGTATTTTTAACATATTTATCAATCATCTGTTTAGCCAATTCGATAGTAATAGGTTTTTTGTTAAAAGATGATTGAGCAAGTATAGCAATTAAAGCTCCTTCGAGTTCTCTAATATTTGTAGTAATTGAACAAGCTAAATATTCAATTACTTCTTTAGGCATTTCTACGCCATCGTTATATAATTTTTTTTCTAATATAGCTATTCGTGTTTCCATATCTGGCACTTGAAGGTCGGCAGCTAATCCCCATTTAAACCTTGATAATAAACGAGGAGCAATACCTTCAAGTTCTACAGGTGGCTTATCAGACGTTAGTATAATTTGTTTCCCTGTTTGATGTAAGTGATTGAAAATAGTAAATAATACATCTTGGGTACCTTGTTTAGATGCTAGTTTGTATATATCATCTATAATTAATACATCTATCATTTGGTAAAAATGCACAAAGTCATTATAACTTTCATTTTTAAATGCGTCAGTAAATTGAGTTATAAATTGGTCGGTAGGTATATAGAGTACTGTTTTTTCAGGGAAATTATTTTTGACTTGTAGCCCTATAGCTTGAGCTAAATGAGTTTTTCCCAGACCTTCTTTGCTATATATAAATAAAGGGTTAAAAGCTGTTTTTCCAGGGTTATTAGCTACTGCTATACCTGCTGACCTAGCTAATCGGTTACAATCACCTTCAATAAAATTTTCAAAAGAGTTAGATTCTATGAGTTGTGATTTTATTTTTATTTTTTTTATGCCCGGTATTATAAAAGGATTAGGTATAGATTTAGTTTCTTCATTAATATTTATAGGCATCGATATAGGAGGGTTTTTAGTAGCCATTTTTTCAGATGTAGGTAATTTAATAGTATAAGGAGAAGCATTATTATAAGCACTGTCGACAACTATACTATATTCTAATCTTCCTTCTGGGCCTAATTCTTTTTTTATTGTTTTTTTGAGTAGGTGTATATAATGTTCTTCAAGCCATTCATAAAAAAACTGACTTGGTACTTGTATAGTAAGTACGTTATTTTCTATTTTAAGAGGAATAATAGGTTCAAACCAAGTTTTAAAACTTCTATAGTTAATATTATCCTTTATAATATTGAGGCATTTTTCCCATACTATTATATGATCCTTCTTCATAGTTATGCTCTCTTTGTATTAATGTGTCATAAAAATTATTTTATTAATAACAAATAATAATAAAATCAATACAATAAATATAAGTTTATATTTTAATTTTCATTTGGCAAATATTAAAATAAAAATTTGCATAAAAAAATAAATTTACACTTGATTATTTAAAATATTTATTGTATTAGCGGCTGCAAATTTTAGTTTGTTACCTTTTTTAAAGTAAAGGTCAATTTTACCTAATTTTACGCCTCCCCAACCTACCTGAGCTATAATAATTTCTTTATTATCAGAATTACGAAATACTACAGGTTTATCTAAGAACGTATGAGAATGCCCACCTATAATTATATCAATGTTTTTTGATTGTTTTGCTAATACTACATCGCTTACTTTTTTAGTTTGGTAACTGAAGCCTAGGTGGGACAAGCATATAATAAGGTTACATTTGAAATCATGTTTTAGTAGGTAAGCCATTTCAGCTGCTTTAGCTAAGGGGTCTAAATATTTAGTATTGCCATATGCCCAATCTAGAACAAAGCCTTTAAGTTCTATACCAAGACCAAAAACACCTATT
>DAOTOD010000233.1:0-3098 GCA_035451165.1 Bacteroidales bacterium | reverse complement strand
CGACCATACACTTATTCTCATGAATTTACAAGACAAACTTATACTGCTTATAATCAAGCACTTGCTCATCCATTAGGTGCTAATTTTAATGAATATATATCAATAATAGATTATCGTTATAAACGTTGGCATATATATAATGAAATTCTTATAGCTAATTATGGTTCAGATAATACAGGACAAAACTGGGGACAAAATATTTTTTTATCAAATATTTATATAAATCAAATAGATCCTACTACATCTAATTATACAGGACAAGGTAAATATACTGAAATTAATTATTTTTTAATTAAGGGGGGATACTTGATTAATCCTAAAACTAATCTTAACGTAAGTGTAGGCTATTATTCAAGAATGAAAAAATATCTACATTCTCCGGGTGAACTATCTTCTTGTTATTTTATTAGTGTAGCTACTAGTTTGTTTAATCAATATTTAGATTTTTGAAAAAATTGAAAAGGATAATTAAAATATTAATATTGTTAACTTTATTGAACAAATGCAATAATAGTTTATTCGCTCAGATTAGATATTTAACACTTAATAGTGAAATTGAAGAACTTTATTATAAGACTTTATATAGCCCGGGGTCTGGGTTTCACACTTCTATAAAACCATATAGTATTGAAGAAATTTATTCTAAAGTTAATTATGATACTTTATTTAACAAGAAAACAAGTAAAATAAAATTTTTTAATAAGTTATTAAATGATAATTTTGTTGTTATTGAACCTAAAAATTTTAATACACCTTATAATGTTGGAGTGTCTTTTAATAAAAAACATTTATCACGATATGTTGTTAATCCATTAATTAATGCAATAGCTGGAATAGAAAAAGATAATGGTACAAAACCTATATGGGAAGTAGGAGTAGGTTTAACTTTTTATGGCGATGTTACAAAAAATCTCTCTTTTTCTGGATCTATAAGTTTAAACCAAGCAGTTTTTGGTAATTATATTTACGACAGAATACACTTTAGTAAATCTATACCTGGAATGGGATATGCTTATGCTATGGGCGATTCGATATATAGATATATTGATGCTAATTTTATGATGGCTTATAAATTATCTTCAAATTTTCAGGTTGAAACAGGTTATGGTAAGCAGTTTTTGGGCGATGGTTACCGTTCTTTAATTTTATCGTGGAATGCTCCTAATTACCCTTATTTTAAACTAACTTCTAAACTATGGAAATTTAAATATATTAATGTATTTTCTTTATATAATGATTCAAAAGATATTACATCTGCTAACTGGAAAGAATATAAATATAAATTTAGTGCTATTCATTATTTGAGTTTTAATATAGGTAAAAGATTTAATGGAGGTATTTTTGAAGGAGTAATATGGGACGTTAATACACAAAATGTTGATACAAGAAGAATTTTTGATTTGTATTACCTTAATCCCGTAATATTTTATCGCCCTGTTGAATTTTCTATAGGTTCTCCTGATAATGTTATTATGGGCCTTAATGCAAGAATGACTTTATGGCAAAAAACAGTAGTTTATAGCCAAGTTGTACTCGATGAATTTGTACTAGGTAATATAAAAAATGATTTTATTGCTTTTGTTAAACGTACATTAGGTAAAACAGATAATTTAGGAGAGTATGGCGCATGGACAAATAAACAAGCTTATCAGATAGGATTAAGGCAGTTTGATTTATTCGGAATAAAAAAATTAAATGGGTTAATAGAAATTAATGCAGTAAGACCTTATACGTATTCACATCGAAGACCAATAAAAAATTATAGCCATTTTGGGCAGGCTTTAGCTCATCCTTTAGGGGCAAATTTTATAGAAGGTGTTTTATGTTTAAAATATAATTATAAAAAATATTTCGTTAGTGCTAGTGGTATTGTTGTTAAAACAGGCTTAGATGGAGCAAATCAACATAATGGCCAAGATATATTTAAACCTACTTATGATACTTATGAACCTGATTACAAAAATATACCTGTTACACAATTATATAATGTTATAGGACAAGGTATTCCTACTAAAATAGCAAATGCTACTCTTAAATTATCATATTTGATTAATACTGCTAGTCAATTGAGAATAGAAAGTGGAATAAATATAAGATATTTTAATTCTAATAATAATATCAATAGAGCTGCTATATTTTTTGTTGGATTTAAAAGTGGAATTGATAGATATTACAGAGATTTTTAGCATAAAAAAATAATTGTTTAACTTGTTAATTAATAAAATTTATGGTTAAAAGAATTTCTATTGTAATAATTTTAATATTAATTTGTTTTAAAATCAATGTTGATGCTTGTACAAATTTTTTAATTACTAAAGGCGCTACTACCGATGGTTCCACTATGATTACCTATAGTGCTGATTCTCACGTTCTATATGGCGAATTGTATTATAGGCCTGCTAAAACTTATCCTGAAGGAACTATGCTTGATATTTACGAATGGGATACTGGTAAATATTTAGGAAAAATTAAACAAGCTCGAAAAACTTATTCAGTAGTAGGTAATATGAATGAATTTCAGGTAGCAATAGGTGAAACCACGTTTGGCGGTAGAAATGAACTTATTAATCCGGAAGGGATATTAGATTACGGCAGTTTAATTTATGTTACTTTACAAAGAGCAAAAACAGCAAGAGAAGCAATTAAAATTATGGGAGAACTAGTTGCTGAATATGGATATAATAGTAGTGGTGAATCTTTTTCTATTAGTGATCCTCAAGAAGTATGGATTATGGAAATGATAGGAAAAGGACCAGGCAATAAAGGTGCTGTTTGGGTAGCTGTTAAAATACCTGATGGATATGTGTCTGCTCATGCTAATCAAGCAAGAATTAGACAGTTCCCTTTAAATGACCCTCAAAATTGCATTTATTCAATAGATGTTATTAACTTTGCCCGTTCAAAAGGTTATTTTAAAGGTAAAGACGAAGAATTTAGTTTTTCTGATACCTATGCTCCAGTTGATTTTAGTGGAGCTAGATTTTGTGAAGCTCGTGTATGGGCTATGTTTAATCGTGTTACTTCAGGAATGGATAAATATTTAGATTATGCTAAAGGCTATAACCTTAGTAATCGTATGCCTCTTTATGTAAAACCTG
>DAOTOD010000232.1:0-3106 GCA_035451165.1 Bacteroidales bacterium | reverse complement strand
CGTACTATATACTAATGTTTGATCTTTAATATCATCATTCATAAAATTAAAAGGCGAATTACCAAAATCTGCAAAATCAGCTTTAATGCCATCTCGTTCAGCAGCTACAATAAAACCTTTTAGTTTATATTCTTTAGCTTCCTCTAAGGTAGCTACAGGTATTATTTCTTTAACATTATTTTGAAAGGCAGTACATATTGAAGTTGTAGCTCTTAATACATCAATAATAAGTATTACCGTATTATTATCGACATCAAAAAAAGATAATAAAGCAGGGCTAAAACAAACTTGTATTTTTTTCTGTAAATACATTATAACAGTTATTTCTTATAAAAAGGGGGTTTAACAATTTTAGCTGCTAACATTTTATCTCTTATTTTAATATAAATGATATTATCAACATTAGCACATTCTGTTTTTACATATCCCATTCCAATAGGTATTTTCAGACTGGGGGACATTGTTCCCGAAGTAACTCTACCTACTAATTCATTATTTTTATTATAAATTTCATAATGTTGACGAGGTATTCCTTTATCTATCATTTCAAATCCTACAAGTTTACGAATGACTCCTTCTTTTTTTTGTTTAAGTAAAAAATCTTTATCTATGAAATCTTTTTCATCATTAAATTTAGTAATCCATCCAAGCCCAGCTTCAATAGGGCTAGTAGTATCATCAATATCATTACCATAAAGGCAAAAGCCCATTTCAAGTCTTAAAGTATCACGAGCTGCTAAACCTATAGGTTTAATACCATATTCAGCTCCTGCATCCATAACAGCATTATAAATTGTAATTATATCTTTATTACTGCAATATATTTCACATCCACCAGCACCAGTATAACCAGTTATTGAAAATATCACATCTTTAACTCCAGCAAAATCAAGTTTTTGAAATGTGTAATATTCCATATTTTCTATTGGTTTAGAAGTGAGTTTTTGCATAGCTTTTAAAGCTAAAGGTCCTTGCACGGCTAATTGTGAAATTTCGTCTGAAGCATTATAAAGAATAGCATTAAATTTATTTTGACTATTAAGCCATTCCCAATCCTTTGCAATATTTGCTGCATTAACTACAAGTAAATATGTTTCACTATTAATATGATAAACTAACAAATCATCTACAATTCCGCCCTTACCATTAGGTAAACAAGAATACTGAACTTTACCATCATATAATTTAGAAACATCATTAGAAGTTACCCATTGTAAAAATTTAAGTGCATTAGGGCCTTTTACCCATATTTCACCCATATGAGAAACATCGAACACTCCTACTTTATTTCTAACAGTTTCGTGTTCAACATTAACACCCTCATATTGCAATGGCATATAAAAGCCTACAAAATCAACCATCTTAGCACCCATTTTTTCATGAATGCTCTTTAATTCAGTATATTTCATATTATTTTATTTTTATAAAACATATTTTATATAAGAATAGCAAACGTACATTAAATTTTATAAAGTAACAAAAAAAAATAAAAACATTTTATATTTTGTGAACTATAAGTAAAATTATGATTTAGCTTTAATGTATATTTGCAACAATTATTATTAAATAATAAAATGATATTCACAAAAAATATAATACCAGCTTGGGTTATTTTCATTGTTGATGTATTAGTTTGTATTTTTTCAGTAATATTAGCATTCTTATTAAGATTTAATTTTTCTATCCCTTATGAAGAAAAAATAACTATAATTCCTATATTAAGTTATATAGTTTCTATAAGAATAATAAGTTTTTTGGCTGTAAAAACATATGCAGGTATAATAAGACACACTAGTTCACAAGACTTAATAAGATTATTTTTGGCAATCCTTGCAGGTAGTATTATTTTTAGTTTAACTAATATAATTACTTTTTATTCATCTTATGGTAAATTCTTTATTCCTTTTTCAATAATAATAATAGATTTTATAACTACAACCTTTGCATTAGCAGGAGGAAGATTACTTATTAAAACCATTTATTATGAATTATTTCAATCAAGTGGTGAATTAAAAAAAGTAATTATATTCGGAGCTGGAGAAGGAGGCTTATTTGCTAAAAGAGCTTTTGTAAGAGATGTAGGAACTAAATATAAAATAATAGCTTTTCTAGATGATGATCCAAATAAAATAGGTAAAAAACTTGAAAATATACCAATATATCCTTCTGAAAAGTTAGAAAAATTACTTGAAACCAAACAAGTAACATTTTTGATATTATCAACACAAAAAATCTCTTTTGAGAAGAAAAATGAAATTGCTGATATATGTATGAATTATGGAACTAAAATTCTCGAAGTTCCTCCTTTAGAAAAATGGATTAATGGAGAATTAAGCTTCAGGCAAATTAAAAAAATAAATATTGAAGATTTATTAGGTCGTAATCCTATAAAAATTGAAAATGAACAAGTTAGAAAACTACACGTCGATAAAATAATCATGATAACAGGAGCTGCAGGATCAATAGGCAGTGAATTAGTAAGGCAAACGGCTATATTACCTCATAAACTATTATTACTGATTGACCAAGCTGAAACACCTCTTTTTCATCTTGAATTAGAATTAGCCTCCCATTATCCCAAAAGCAACTATAAAATAATAGTAGGAGACATTTGCAATGAAATAAAAATGAGGCAAATTTTTGAAGAAAATAAACCGAATATAATATATCATGCTGCCGCTTATAAGCATGTACCTATGATGGAAAATAATCCTATTGAAGCTGTGTATGTTAATGTATATGGGACTAAACTCATTGCAGATTTAGCATTAGAATATAATGTAGAAAAATTTGTTATGATATCTACCGACAAAGCTGTAAATCCTACTAACGTTATGGGGGCTTCAAAACGTATTGCCGAAATATATATACAATCATTAAACTCAAAAAACAAAACTAAATTCATAACTACTCGGTTTGGTAATGTGCTTGGGTCTAATGGGTCTGTTATTCCATTATTCAAAGAACAAATTGAAAAAGGCGGCCCAATCACTATAACTCATCCTGAAGTTACTCGATATTTTATGACTATACCTGAAGCATGCCAATTAGTTATGGAAGCTGGAAGTATGGGCAATGGAGGTGAAATTTTCATATTTGACATGGG
>DAOTOD010000231.1:0-3125 GCA_035451165.1 Bacteroidales bacterium | reverse complement strand
TAATTAAAATAATTTTATCAAAACTAAATTACTTTAAACATAAAATATTTAACCACAATGGCTTTTTATAAAATTTTATCATAATAAATATAAAATTATACAATAATTGACTAATTAACTTTCTAACAAGATTTCTTAAATATAAATTAAAATCATAAAATATAAATTATTGATTTTAAATAAGTTATATTATAAAATATTTTCATATTTTTGCACAATAAATAAACCTTTATTTGGCTAATTGCGATGAAACGTATATTTGATATTTTATTTAGTTTTTGTATATTAATAATCTTATTACCTATCATTTTAATTATTTCTTTAATCATATACTTATACGATAAAGGACCTGTATTTTATAAAGCACCAAGAGTAGGTAAAAATGGGAAATTATTTAAGATGTATAAGTTTCGTACTATGGTAAAAAATGCAGACAAAATAGGACCTTCTTCAACGACAAAAAGCGATAATAGGATTACCAAAGTAGGAAAATTTTTAAGAAAAACAAAATTAGATGAATTACCTCAATTTATTAATGTTTTATTAGGAGAAATGAGTATTGTTGGCCCAAGACCTGATGTTAAACAATTTACTGATTTGTTTACTGAAGAAGAAAAAATAATTTTATCTGTTAAACCAGGTATTACTGATTACGCTTCTATATGGAATTCAAATGAAGCTAAAATTTTAGAAGGTTCTGATGACCCTGATAAAACGTATATGGAAGTAATATGGCCAGAAAAAAAACAACTACAAATCAAATATGTTAAAGAACGCTCTTTTACAACAGACATAAAAATAATTATTCTAACTTTGTTAGCCCTTTTAAAAAAATAATTATATGACTTATTCGAAAGATTTTTTAATATCTTTATATACTACAATGTTAAGAATTAGGAAATGTGAAGAAAGCCTAGTAGAACCTATTCTTAAAGGTGAGATAAAAACACCTTGCCATTTGTATTCAGGACAAGAAGCTATTGCAACAGGAGTATGTGCCGCTTTAAATAAAGAAGACTATATTTGGGGGAACCATCGCTCACATGGGCATTATCTAGCTAAGGGAGGAAGTATGAAAGCTATGATAGCCGAAATATATGGTAAAGAAACTGGATGCTCTTCTGGAAGAGGCGGATCAATGCACCTAATTTCTCCCGAAAATGGAGTACTTGGTATAGTGCCTATTGTAGCTGGAACTATTTCGTTAGCTTTAGGAGCTGCTCTAGCAACAAAAATAAGAAAAGGTAAAAATGTTACTGTTAGTTTTTTTGGAGATGGCGCATCAGGAGAAGGTGTATTATATGAATCTTTAAATTTTGCAGCTCTGAAAAAATTGCCAATAATATTTGCCTGCGAAAATAACTTTTATTCTACTCATCTACCTATAAAAGAAATAAGAGTAAATGCTGAAATATATAAAATAGCTGAACCCTTTCAAATTAAAACATTTAGAATCGACGGTAATGATGTATTAAAAGTTTATGAAACAGCTAAAGAAGCCATATATTATTGCAAAAATAATGGACCGGTATTTATAGAATTTTTAACTTATCGTTTACGCGGACACGTAGGACCTGACGATAACATACAAGGTACTCATACTGATATAAGACCTAAAGAAGAAATAGAAGAATGGCAAAAAAAAGATCCTATCATTTTATTCGAAACCTATTTATTCGAAAATAAAATCATAAGCAAAGAAGAATATAATTATATACAAAATATCACATCTCAGGAAGTTAAAGAAGCTCACTTGTTTGCAGCTCAAAGTAAAAAACCTAATGAAAAAGACCTTTATAAATATGTATTCAGCGAATAGAAATATAAACTTCGGCCTTGCTATTAATGAGGCTATTAAACAAGCTATGAAAACAGATAACTCTGTTTTTTTAATTGGACAAGGTGTTAAAAGTCCGTGGTATGTCGGTAATACTTGTAATGGCCTTGTAGCAGAATTTGGAGAAGATAGAGTAATTGATACACCTGTTTCAGAAAATGCTATGACAGGCGTAGCTGTGGGTGCAGCTATTGCTGGTATGAAAGCCATTATAGTGCATCCTCGTGTTGATTTTAGTTTATATGCTTTTGATCCTATAATAAATCAAGCAGCTAACTGGCATTATATGAATGGTGGTAAGTCGAGTGTCCCCGTTGTATTTTGGCTTATTGTAAACAGAGGGGGTGAACAAGCTGCCCAACATTCTCAAGCTTTGCACTCTTTATTTGCCCATATACCAGGTCTTAAAGTTGTAGCTCCTTCAAATCCTTATGATGCAAAAGGTTTATTATTAGCATCAATAAATGACAATAATCCTGTCGTATTCATTGACGATAGATGGCTATATAAAAGACAATCTATAGTACCTCAAGAAATGTATACTATCCCTATAGGAAAAGGAATTATCAGAAAAGAAGGGGAAAAATTAACTTTAATATCTTATTCGTATATGATGATTGAAAGTGAAAAAGCTGTTAATGAGCTAGCTAAAGAAAATATTGATGTAGAACTAATTGACTTAAGAACAATTAAACAATTTGATGAAGAAATTATAATTCAATCAGTAAA
Source organism: Bacteroidales bacterium (assembly GCA_035451165.1). GTDB lineage: Bacteria > Bacteroidota > Bacteroidia > Bacteroidales > JAKIYJ01 > JAKIYJ01. The sequence goes on along the minus strand of DAOTOD010000231.1, from coordinate 559 downwards.
AAAAACAGGCAGATTAGTTATTGCTGATGGAGCTTGGAAAACTGGAAGTTTTGCCGCTGAAATAGCAACTAGTGTAGCTGAAAAAACATTTAATTATCTTAAAGCACCAATAAAAAGAGTATGTTTACCTGACTGCCCTGCTCCTGCCTCAAGTAGTTTAGAAAAAGTATATTACCCTACTCACTCTGATATTATTAAATGTATTAAATCTATTTTATAAAATTATTTTTATATGGAAAAAAGAAAAGTACGATTTGTTGAGCCTGCAAAATTATACCAAATGATTAAAGAAGAACTTGATGCGGCTTATTTTGAAGTAATGTCAAAAGGAGATCTAATTGACCGTCAACAACTTAAAAACTTCGAAAATAATTTAGCAAAATTTGTAGGAACTAAATATGCTGTTGGAGTAAATAGCGGTTATGATGCTTTACATTTATCTATGCGTGCCTTAGGTATAGGGCATGGTGATGAAGTTATTGTACCTGCTCATACTTTTGTTGCTAGCTGCTCTGCTATAGTTAACGTAGGTGCTACACCTGTACTTGTTGACGTAGGA
>DAOTOD010000230.1:0-3126 GCA_035451165.1 Bacteroidales bacterium | reverse complement strand
AAGAACTGCTATTGGTATGCCTGCTCCAGAAATAAAATTACCTGACCCATCAGGTAAAATTATACCTTTATCTTCGTTGTTAGGTAAAATTGTTATTATAGATTTTTGGGCTTCGTGGTGCGGCCCATGCCGAAACGAAAATATTAATAAAGTAGCTATATATAATAAATATAAAGATAAAGGTGTAGAATTTTATAGTATTTCTCTTGACCGTGATAAAAATGCATGGCTTAATGGTATAAAACAAGATAATTTACAATGGACACAGGTTAGTGACCTTAAATATTTTCAAAGTGAAGCAGCAATCTTATATGGCGTTACTTCTATACCTTCAATGTTTATTATGGATAGAAAAGGATATATCGTTGCTAAAGGGCTTAGAGGACATCAATTAGAAGAAAAAATTATAGAATTACTTTCTAAACCATAATATATTTGTATTAATAAAAATATAATTCTTTTGAACATTAAGTTGTTTTTGTTTTTTGATTATATCAAAATTAATTTATTTTTATTATTTGTAGGACTGTCTTATTTAATAGAAGCACAAAATCTTATTCCTGATAAATTTCATTTTCAATATCCTCTTTCTGAACCTCTTTTTGTGTCAGGTACTTTTGGAGAATTAAGACGTAATCATTTCCATTCAGGCATTGATTTTTCAGGTAAGGGTAAAGAAGGACAAAAAGTTTTTGCCGTGGCTGATGGATATGTTTCTAGAATTTTGGTTTCTTCACGCGGATATGGTAAAACTCTTTATGTAACCCATGCTAATGGTTTGGTAAGTGTTTATGGACATCTTAAAGGGTTTAACAAAACTATAGATAATTATGTGAAAAATGAACAATATGCTAAACAGTCTTTTTATGTTAATATATATCCCGAAAAGTTAAAATTGCCTGTAAAAAAAGGTGAAGTAATAGGTTATTTAGGTAATACTGGAAATTCTACAGGCCCGCATCTACATTTTGAATTTCGTGAAGAAATTACAGAACAAGTTATTAATCCCCAATTATTCAATTTTAATATAATTGATGATAAACCACCAATAATTGAAGCAATTAGAATTATCCCTTTAGATGAAAATACTTTAATTAATGGTAAAAATGAAGCAATTACTATTAAAATTCATAATAAAAAAAATAATAATATTATTATAATAAATGATGTACCCATAGTATCAGGTAAAGTTGCATTAGGTATAAAAGTTTATGACTTTAATAATACAATTAACAGTAGAACAGGAGTATATAAGCTTAGTGTTTGGCTCGATACAATTTTGTTTTATCAACATGTTATGAATAAATTTTCTTTTGATGAAACTCGCTATATTAATGATTTAATAGATTATCCTGAGTATAGAAAAGGTAATGGACGTTATATAATAACTCGCGTATCACCCGGCAATAAATTAAATATTTATACACAACTTTATAATAAAGGAGTTTTTATTTTTGATAAAAACCAAAAATATAAAATTAAATTTAAAGTCGAAGATTTTAACCAAAATTCCTCTTATTTGGAGCTTTATATTAAAGGTAGCCCATTAAACAATAAAAATTTTCAGAATAATATAAATGCTTGCAAAAATACTTTTTACTTTAATGATACCTCTTATTTTAAAAATGATTTTGTTGAATTAACTGTTTTGCCCGGTACATTATATGATGATATTTGTTTTACCTATTCTAAAAAGAATAAACCTAGCTGGGCTTTTTCTTCTATACACTCGATCCATAATCCTGATGTACCTCTACATTATAATTATAAATTATCTATTAAACCAGAAAATTTACCTAGTAATCTTCAGAAAAAAGCATTAATAGCTTATGTTATTGGTAAAAATAAATTAAAATCATTAGGAGGTATTTATGATAATGGAATGATAACTACTAATGTTTCAGAATTTGGTGATTTTGTTATTGTAGTCGATACTGTTTCTCCAATAATAGAACCTATTAATATACATAATGATAAAGACGTTTCATCTCAAACAACAATTGATTTTAAAATAAAAGATGATTTATCAGGAATTAAATCTTATAATGCTTATATTAATGATGTATGGGTGTTGATGGAATACGACGAAAAAAATAATTTATTAGTTTATAATTTCGATGATAATATTTTACCCGGAATAAATACATTTTTACTTGAAGTAATTGATAATTGTAACAATATTTCAGTTTTTGAAGCTAATATTTTATATTAAGGTTTACGACATATTTCTTAATATGTCTTTTTTTATAAAATTATTTGTTAATTTGTAACAATTTTTAAAGTTATTACATAATGATTAAAAAACTAATTAGTTTGATATTATCAGTTTTTATAACATTATCGTTGTTCTCACAAAGTGACGTTATAACTGATTTTAACGAAAATATTGTGTGCAGCGAAATTCGGTATGATTATAAATTTGGCAATGTTACAATTGATACTTTGGGCTTATTGAAAGCACAGTATTTCTATAATTCTACTGGACTAGTCGAAAAAATAGTTTTATATTATGAAAATGAAATGGTATATAAAATAATAAAAAATAACTATGATCAAAAGAATAGATTAGCTGAACAAGTGGAGTATTATTCAAATGGAAGAATGGCTTTTAAATCGGTAAATTATTACGATAGCTCGAACTTTGTTATAGCACGTGATGTTTATTATTTTACGGGCGATGTTTATAAACATCATAAGTTTGTTAATGATACTTATGGTAACCCTATAAAAGAAGATATATATTTTGCTAATGGTAATAAATTTAATTCTATAATATATGCTTATAAATATGATGTAACGGGACGTAAAACTGAAGAAATTATATATAATGAAAAAGGATTTATCACTTCAATATGGACGTATTCTTATGATGCAAATGGCAAATTAAAAGAAAAAATATTGTATAATAATGTAAAAGAACCAGTGAGTTTGTTTGTTTATTTATGTAATTAAATTTTATTACTTATTTAATTAAAATAATTTTATTTTGCCCTATTATTTTATTATTATCTGTTGTTAATAAAGCAAAGTAGATGCCCTCTTTGTAATTAGTAGCATCCCATGTAAAATAGCTTGTGTTAGAAGGTAATATAGTCGAATAAATTAAAATTCCTAATGTATTGAATA
>DAOTOD010000229.1:0-3127 GCA_035451165.1 Bacteroidales bacterium | reverse complement strand
GACTTTCATTCCAAAACCTTTAGCTATTCTAGCTACATTTTGAGCTACGAAGCCATATGCATGCAGTCCTAAAGTTTTTTCTTTAAGTTCGGTGCCTGAAGTTCCATTAAACTTATTACGTGCTATATAAATCATCATACCTATAGCAAGTTCAGCAACAGCATTAGCATTTTGACCTGGAGTATTCATAGCTACAATACCCTTTTCGGTACAAGCCTGTAGATCGATATTATCGTATCCGGCACCTGCTCTTACTATGATTTTCAGTTTATCAGCTGCATTTATTATTTCTTTCGAAGCTATATCACTTCTTATTATAAGTGCATCTATATCAGTTACTGCTGATAGGAATTGGTTTTTATCAGTATATTTTTCAAGTAAAATTGTTTGATAACCTACTGCATCAAAAACTTTTTTAATTTTTTCGACAGCTATTGGTGCAAAAGGTTTTTCGGTAGCTATAAGTATTTTTTTCATTTTAATTTAATTTATTAAGCAAATATAAATATAACTTAGCTAATATTAAAAATTTTATTTTTAATAATTTACATTTGCCAAATATATAAAACATTTTTTACAATTTATAATTTTGAATTTTCAAATTCTTTCATACAATCAACAAGAGCTTTTACACTTTCAATAGGCAAAGCATTATAGCACGAAGCTCTGTATCCTCCTACTGATCTATGGCCTTTTATTCCAACCATTCCATTATTTTGAGCAAATTTAAGGAATTCTTCTTCTAAATGTTTATATTCATCTTTCATAACAAAGCAAATATTCATAATGGAGCGAGAATCCTTTTCTACAGTTCCCACAAACATACGGCTATTATCTATAGCATCATATAGTAATTTAGCTTTTTCGAGATTTCTTTTTTCCATTTCTTTAACTCCACCAACTTCTTTAACCCATTTAAGCGTTTCTTTCAAGGTAAAAATTGGCAGTACAGGCGGAGTATTAAATAAGGAGCCCTCGTTTATATGAGTTCTATAGTCTAACATTGTAGGAATATTACGTCCTGTTTTACCTAAAATATCTTCGCGAATAATTACAAAAGTAACACCAGCTGGGCCAACATTTTTTTGGGCACCTCCATATATAATAGCATATTTAGAAACATCAACTGGTCGACTTAATATATCAGAAGACATATCAGCTACTAAAGGAACTGGAGAATCTATATCTTTTCTTATTTCCGTTCCATAAATTGTATTATTTGTTGTAATGTGAAAATAATCAGCATCTTCAGGTATATTCCAATTTTTAGGTATATAATTAAAATTTTTATCTGAAGAAGAAGCAACTATAACGACCTCACCATAATTAAGTAATTTTGCTTCCTTTATAGCTTTTTTAGCCCAAACACCTGTTTCTAAATAAGCAGCTTTTTTTATCATAAGGTTCATAGGGACCATTGCGAATTGTAAACTTGCTCCTCCTCCTAAAAACAAAACATGATAACCATCTGGTATATTAAGTATTTCTTTAAATAAAGCTTTTGCTTCATCTATAATAGCTTGAAAATCTTTACTACGATGTGATATTTCTAACAAAGAAAGTCCACTTCCATTTAAATCTAAAATTGCATTAGCTGAAGCTTCTATAGCTACACGTGGTAAAATTGAGGGGCCGGCATTAAAATTATGTTTTTTCATATTATAATATTTTAATCATTTATATTATTATTACAATAACATTAATATTTAAGCAGCAAAGTTAAAAAATAATTTTTAATAATAAGTAAAAATTTTTAATTTTTTATTTGTATAATATTTTAATGTTTTATTACATTAAATAATTTGCTCAATACATTATTATCATTATTTGTAATCTTTATTAAATAAGTTCCTGAAATGAAATCATTTAAAAAAATATCATGTACATAACTATCAGATAAGCAGCTATATAATTCTTTACCTGTTAAGTCATAAACTTGGATTTTTGAATTATAGCAACCTTTTACACTTACTTTTTCAGATGCAGGATTAGGATATATTAATATTTGAGTATTTTCATTTTGAGCAGGTGTATTGTTTTCATCAATATTTGTTGCAATTTGTCCATCAAAATATATTTCTGCAGGAGAAGTATAATTGTCATTAGCGAATCTAAATTCTAACAATGGTATTGCAGAATTTTCTCTCCAGAATATATAACGATTATCAACATGTTGTTGCCCTTGTGATAAGCCAAAGAGAGATAAAACAAAAGGTGAAGCCGGTGCATTGTTTATATAAAAACTATCAACAGCTACTAAATTTTGTTTTACCATTAAAACGTTATATGGTTGGCTAGGGCCTAACAAGGTAGGAATTACCATGCTTCCCCATCCTACAACACTATCTTTAACGGTAATATGTGATATTTTATAACAATTAGCATTATTTATAAAATAAGAAGGAATATTAAGTATAAAATCAATTTTATCAATATAATTACTTATCCATTTTGAATTCATTGTTGCTGGATAATTAATAATTTTAATAGGATTATTATACATAATCACTTGAGCAGGAATTTTGCAACTATCATTAGCACCGCCTGTAAGAGAACTAATATTATAACTTTGTTTTTTTATTACTGAACCTAATATTCTAGTTGAAGCAGCATCTTTTGTCCAATAATCATCTTTATAATAAGTAGCACTAGAAAAAAAAGTAACAGCAATAGCTGTATCAGCAAAAGTAGCTCCAGCAATAGAATTTGTTGGAGGGGTAACATAATTATCTGCATTAATTCCAATTACACCTAAGTTACTATAATTCCAATTTTGGTTATTTCCTTCAGCTGGAACGGTAACACCAGCAACTCCTGCTGACACTAAAACATAAGTTTGTGGGCCAAAAGTTATATTAGCTTCAGTAAGAATTATTTGACTTATACTATTATAATTAAAAGTTAAGAATATACATAATATTATTATAAATCTTTTCATAACTATTTAATTTTTATAAAATTAAAAAATTGGCATAAATATATAAAAATTATTACTAAACTAAAATAAAAGTTTCAATAAAAAATAAACATATTTTACAAATTATTTTATCATTGAAAAACCTTTTTTAATCTATGCAACTAAATTTATATTTTTGTATTTGTTAAAAATAAGCTTCATGTTTAGCCA
>DAOTOD010000228.1:0-3128 GCA_035451165.1 Bacteroidales bacterium | reverse complement strand
ACTATGCATATTCACAATATCCTACAGGATATTATCCTTTATGGGGGCAAATAATTCCTGATACTACGGTAGTTTTAAAATGGAATGATGTTAGTGGTGCTACTTCATATAACATACAAGTGGCTACTGATGTTAATTTTAATGTTTTAGTTTTAAATCAAAGTAATATAACAGTAGATACTTTATTAATAACAGGTTTAGATAAAAACACAATTTATTATTGGAGAGTATCTGTTCATACTGGCCCTAATAGTGGTGTTTGGTCGCCTTTAAAAATGTTCCGTTGTTTTATACCATCAGGATTGCCTAATTTAACTTTGTGGTTAAGAGCTGATAAAGGTATTGTTTTGTCAGGATCTAATGTAGTAATTTGGCAGGATCAGAGTGGCAATGCATATAATTTTTCTCAGTCAACGTCAAGTAATCAACCTTTATTAGTAGCAAATGCTATAAATTATTTACCGGCTATAAAATTTGATGGCACAAATGATTATTTAGCTACAAGTACTCCTATAACAGGAATAGATGCTTCTTCTATTACTTTATTTTGTTTAGCTAAAGGAAATAGTCAAAGTGGAGGCTCATCAAATGCTAAAAGTATGTTTTCTATTGGCACTACCGCTACAGGATTTTGGTTAGCTAGAAATGTTTCTAACCAGAAGTTGATGTTATATAATAAAGGTTCGTCAATAATAACAACTGCTACATTACCTAATACAGGGTTTGGTTATAGAATATTTGGAGCAGTTAAAACTTATGCTTCTGATACTAAAGTATATCAAAATGATACTTTGGTTGGTTATAGCACAAATGCTAATATTATTGGTTCTTTTACTAATAATAATGCTAACATAGGGGGTAACTCAGTTACTTCTGGTGCTTTATATAACGGAGAGATAGCAGAAATGGTCTTATATACTTCTGCTTTAAATGATAATGATAGGCAAATAGTAGAAAGATATTTAGCCGCTAAATATAATAAAAGTTATGTTAATCTTGGTAAAGATAAAATACAGAATAATAAATCTTTATGTAGTATCAATCTAGATGCAGGTTTTGGTTTTAAATCATATTTATGGTCAACAGGTGATACAATTTCTAATATTAATGTGTATTCTTCAGGTACTTATTGGGTAAGTGTTATTGACGCCTTTGGCTATAGTTCTGTTGATACTATTAATGTTAATGTGTTTGATATAAAACTAAATTGTAATGATACTACTATTTGTTATGGAACGAGCTTAAATATTAGTCCGGTAGGAATTACTTCACAATCTGGGCTTTCATATTTATGGTCAACAGGTGATACAACGAGTTCAATTCATGTGAGTTCTCAGGGACAGTATTGGGTTAAAGTTATTGATTCAATAGGTTGTTTTAAATATTCTGATACAATAACTGTATCGGTAGATATGTTCCCTAGTACAATGACTTTAGGACCTGACACTTCATTTTGTTCAGGTAATTATATAAAATTACTTTCTCCATCATCTAATTTCTCTAATCTTGTTTTTAATTGGTCAGATGGTTCTAATGATAGTATATTGGTGATAAATTATAGCGGTACTTATTGGGTAAGTGTTACTAATACTAATGGATGCATAGCAATTGATACAATAAACGTTATCATTACAGGTATAGCTCCTCAAGTAAATTTTCTTGCAGATACTGTATGTTTAGGTGAGTATACTCATTTTACAGATTTATCAGTAGCTGCTCCTCTTGATAATATCAACCAGTGGTTATGGTCGTTTGGGGATGGTAATAATTCTAATCTACAAAATCCTATTTATAAATATAGTAACTATGGAATATATAATGTTTCTTTGACAGCAACTACTATAGGAGGATGTTATAAAACAATTGTTAAACAAGTTTTAGTTAATGATTCGGTAGGGGTTTATTTTACAGCTTCTCCTATGAATTGTATTAATAATTATACTTTTTTCTTTTCGCAAACTTTACCAGGGCAGAATGATTCAATTATGAGTTATTTATGGGATTTTGATGATCCTAGTAGTGGCATAAATAATAATTCTACATTGCCAGAACCTCAACATATGTATATGACTCCGGGTACGTATAATGTTTCATTAACAGTTTATACTTATAAAGGTTGCACCAAAACCATAATATTACCTGTTTCAGTAATATCTTCTGCTCTTTTGCCAGGTGGTTTTATGCTTTTAAATCCTGTTGATAGTTTAATAATAGATGATACTACAATAACCTTTTCTTGGAGTAATAGTTTAAATGCTTATTATTATAAATTAGAAATAGCATCAGATCAATCCTTTAATAGTATTATTGCAAGTTTTACTGGTATTCAAAATTTGTATAAAACGGTTAATTTATCATTTAATAGTGGAATGTATTTTTGGCGTATTAAAGCTTATAATATTTGTGGTGATTCTACTATTTCTAATGTATTTTGTTTTCAAATATTTAATTCAACAACTATTCCGGGTATGACTTTATGGTATAAGGTTAATTCAGGAGTAAATGTAATTAATAATAATGAGGTTTTGAAATGGTTAGATTGTAGTGGTAATAACAAACATGCTTTTCAAAATACTTCAAGTTTGCGACCTACTTATATACCCAATGCTTTAAATGGTTGGCCTGTTCTACATTTCGGGAAAACAGGCCAAAATGGTGAACGTACTTATCTTAATTTTGATACAGTTAAGTTTACAAATGGTAATTTTAGTATTTTTACTGTTTATAAAGCAATCGATATTAATAAAAGTTTTCATTATTTTCTTTCTGGTGGTACGGGGACTAGTTTTAAGGGGGGGTGTCATGCAGGGGGAACATATACTGGTATTAATGGATATGGTATTTATGGTGTAGGGGGCATAAATGGACGTAATGCAGCGGAAGAACCAATAAATTGGGGAATAGTAACTTATTTTAATAATAAATTATATCGAAATAGTAAAGAAGCAAATTATTCTTTACAAGGAACAGTTAACGATATTTACATTAATACAATAGGTACTAGATTGGATTATGCTAATTTTTTCTTCTATGGTGATATTGCTGAAATAATAGTTTATGATAATAAATTAAATACACAACAGCAAGCATTTATTGAGCGTTACTTGCATGATAAATATGCTGGTCCG
>DAOTOD010000227.1:0-3146 GCA_035451165.1 Bacteroidales bacterium | reverse complement strand
CTTTTAGTACTTTTGAAAGCTTTTCTTCATCATCAGGCACAAGAATATTATCAACAACAACTTTTCTTTTAGCGTCCATGAAAAACGAAGATAAATAATTTTTAATAGCAGGGCCACTTAAATCTTCATATATACCAGCATAAGCTCTATCACTAACAGTAATAACTTTAACACGAAATACTTTGGGCAACCATATTCCCTTCATTCCTACTGATATTAATCCTGGCGTTATAACTCTACAAAATATACCTTCTTCAGGCATAATACAATTTCCTACCTGCGTATATATAGAACATTTATTACCATGACAAAGCTTACCAATTTGTGTTATTTCTAGAACAACATCTCCTATTTTTAATATATCAAGAATACTTGTATCGCGCAAAGAGATGCCTTTTGTAGTTATATTTTCTGCAAATTCGCCATATTTAAAAGCACGTCCTGTTATATTACTAAATTTTTCAATACTTTCAACAGGCAACAGGCTAATTTGCCTATGCCATAAAGCAGCATGAGCATCACCTTCTATACCTAACTTATTTACTAAAGCTGTTTCAATAGTTTTTTTTATAGTGCCTTTTTTTTCAGAAATATTTACAGATATTATTTCAAATTCATTCATTTTCAAATATTATTTTTAGTTTTTTCAATAAGATAAATTTGTTCTATAACCATTTTATCATCAACTGCTTTACACATATCATAAATAGTTAATAAAGCTAATGAAGTAGCTGTAAGAGCTTCCATTTCAGCTCCTGTTTGTCCTATGCATTTTGCAGTTGAATAAACTTCTATGCCTTCAGTTGTAATATTTATATTTACCTGTATATGAGATAATTGTAAATGATGACATAAAGGTATAAGATAAGGAGTAGCTTTAGCAGCTTGAATTCCGGCTAATTCAGCTACAGTTAAGACATCACCTTTTTTTATTTTATTTTCTTCAACAAGTTTTATAGTATCTCTTTGAAGTCTTATGAAGCCCTTAGCTTTTGCGATACGTTGTTGAACAGGTTTGTTACTAACATCTACCATTTTAGCTTTACCGTGTTGGTCAACATGAGATAAATGCTTCATTATTATCCTCCTATATTATTAAATGTATTAATATTATTTACTTTCCCATATGCAGGTTTACTTTCAATTGCCATATTTATAGCATTTTCATATCCAAGTTTTCTTATATCAAATTCAATATTACTAAATAAACATGGCTTTAGCATACCATTAGCTGTTAATCTTATACGATTACATAATAAGCAATTGCCCCCACTGCCTCCTTCTACTATCGAAAATATACCATTATTAAGGTCCATTCTTTTTATAAATCTTACTTCTAAGCCATTATCTTTACAAAATTCTTTAATTTGTATAGCATCTTTTTCTTGAGATGATTTTTCTATTACACAATTTATTTTTATAGGTAACAATTGTACTTGTTTAGCTATCATTATACCTTCTATTACATCATTCAATTCACCACCCTGCGTAATCATTTTAAATTTATCACGTGATAAGGTATCAAGACTAATATTGATTCTATTTAAACCAGCCTGTTTAAGGTGTTTAGCAAAATGTTTCAATAAAGTACCGTTAGTAGTTAATGATAAATCTTTAATACCTTTAAGTTTAGCAAGCATTTCAACAAGCTTTACTATATCATTTCTAACTAGAGGTTCACCTCCTGTTATACGTACTTTATTTATACCTTTTTCAATAGCTACTTCAGTAAAACTTGTTATTTCTTCAAAAGTTAATATTTCATTACTACTATAATATTTTATTTCTTTATTAACCGGAATACAATATAAGCATTTAAGATTACATCGGTCGGTAACCGAAATACGCAAATAATTTATATTTCTATTATAATGGTCTAACATTAATAATTTCTCCCTTTTTCAAACTTTTCACTCCTATTGGTATAAAAGCTATAGCTTGAGCTTTGGCTAAAGCATTAATATGAGCAGAGCCGTGATAATCAACAGGTAATACTTCTAAATTTGAATTTATTTTAACGGGTATTATAGCTAAACGTTCTGAATTTTTTCTTTCATAGTTAACAGCTAAAGGGAATTTAAATTGTAACTCATTAATATTATCATCAGAAGCTCCCATCATTTTAAGTAAAAAAGGTTTAACAATTAATTTACAAATTATATATGAAGATACAGGATTACCTGGCAATCCGAAAACAAATTTATTATTTATTTTAGCAAAAACAGTAGGGCGGCCAGGTTGTATTGCAATACTCTTGTATATTACTTTAGCATTTATTTCATTTAACAATGTTGGTATAAAATCAAAATCTCCCATTGAAACTCCGCCAGTAAATATTAATACATCAGTTACGGGCAATATTTTTGTAAATTGTTCTTTTATACTATTAATATCGTCTTTAATAATACCTACATAAGATACATTAGCTCCTATTTCTTTAATTTGAGATACAAGTTGATAAGAATTAATATTCCTTATTTTAGCAATGTCAGGTGTTATATAAGGTTCTATTATTTCATCACCAGTAGATGCTATGCTAACGTTTACTTTGTGATATAATAGAGGATTTATACAACCTACTGCTGCCATAACAGCTATATGAGAATGTTTAATTATTGTACCTTTAGACAATACAATTTGTCCTTTTTTTACATCTTCTCCCCTTTTACAAATATTATCAGATTTAACAGGTTTATTACATCTAACTTTTCCATAACTATTAATTTCGATATTTTCTACAGGTATTACACAATCAGCTCCTCGAGGAATAATTGCTCCTGTCATTATTTTGCTGCATTGATTATCATTTATAGTCTTTTCAGGTAATTTTCCTGCAGGTATTATTTCAACAACATCACAAAATTGATCAATATTTTTCTTATTAAAAGCATATCCATCCATAGCAGATCTATCGAAGGGAGGCAAGTCTATATCAGAGACAACATCTTGAGCTAAAACACGATTATAAGAGTTTAAAAAATATTCTATTTCAAATGAAGGGTTAAAATCATAAGATAATGTTAAATTTAAAGCTTTTTCAAGAGTTATCATAAATAATATATTAAAATTGCATTATACATGCAAAGGTAGTGAAATAATAAAAAATTTAAATTAAGGATGGATTAAAGTGCCTACTTTTTCACCTG
>DAOTOD010000226.1:0-3157 GCA_035451165.1 Bacteroidales bacterium | reverse complement strand
CATAAATCTTTAACTGAACCTGCCGCTGATGCATCCAGGATAAAGTAATAATTTCCTGAAGCGGTTATAGGAGGATTAACTGTTGCTGTAAAAGTTTTTTCTTGTGTGCCGCCAGCAGCACAAGCAGTACCAGTAATATTAGTAATAGTATATGGGCCACCAGGACCAGTAAGTTTAAAATCAGCTATAGAAACTGTGTTACATAAAATATTTTCTGAAAAATTTACAGTAAGTGTTGTTGCTCCACAAGGAACAGGTTGATTAATAGATTGAATTTGTGGAGGTACATTATCAAAAATAACGGCTGTTGAGGAACTGAAATTTATAGTATAGCCTGATTGAGTAGATGAAAAATTACTCACATTAATAACATAAGTTTGCCCTGCTTGTACAGGGATTACATTATTAAAAGCACTTCCTAATGCAGTTTGGCAAGAATAACTAGAACCACCATTAGGGCCTGTTGGACCGTAATCAGCAGAATAATTACAGCTGACTTCTAAATTAGGATTTGTATAAATATCGGAACAACTTGCATTAGTAAGATTATATACCGCCCAATCATAATCATCATAATAATCATTAGGTGTAATTAAAAAGCTTAAATTACCACTTTGCTGAACAGTTAAAACATACCAAACATCATTTTTTTCGCCACTACCCAAACAACTAGTACCTGAGGGAGGGCAGCCATAAACCGAATTATTTATCTCGGCAGGGTAATTACCTGTACCAGTATATGAATTAGCCTGATAATATACATTTTGACATACAGGAATAGCTCCCATACAATCTTGATTTGTAGGTATTTGAGCATGTAAATAATTAAAAATAATAACGACTAATAAAATTAATAAACGAGTATTTTTAATTAGATTTTTTAAAATCATATACTATAATTTTCAACAAAATCAATTTAATTAATTTCAGAATTTATAAACCTTTTTAAACTTTCAGTAGGCTGTAAAACGTCTTTATAAATAACACTATTAATATTAAATGTAACTAACATTTTTATAAAAAAATTCAAATTAACTTTCTGATAAAATTTTATTTTAACATTGTAAATATCTTTATCAGTATCTGACTGTATAAATGAACAATCTACCACTCCGCCAAAAGAATAAAACATATTTATTAATTCATCGACCTGATTTTTATTATTTATGCCTTTTATATAAAAATCAACTTTTTTAAAACCATTATCAACAGGAACTAACAAATTCTCTATATCACAGTTAAGAATAGCTATAAAACTATTTTCTTGATTTAGACTTTGAGAGTATGTCTTAAAGTTATATAACAAAAAAAACAAAAGTATAACAAACAAGATATTTTTCAGTTTCATAAATAAATTTAATAAAATGAACTAAAATAAGTAACAAAAATAATTATTTTATTTTTAAGACAACTTAAATCATTTATTAGTTGCTAAATTTATATCAAATAAGAAAACTATCAATCAAATATAATGTTTATTTTTGCGATATTAATAAATAATTACCATGCATTTTGTCAATCCATATTTTCTGTTTGTTTTTTTTGCATTAGGTATACCTATAATTGTACATTTATTTAACTTTAGAAAATTTCGTAAAGTTTGGTTTACTAACGTTAAGTTACTAGAAGAGTTTACCCAACAAACACGAAAAGAAAGTAAAATAAAACATTTACTTACTTTAATATTAAGATTACTTGCATTAAGTTGTTTAATTTTAGCTTTTGCACAACCTTATATAAAAAGCTATAATAAAGGGTTTTCTATTGCATCTTCTGCCATATCAATATATATTGATAATTCATTTAGTATGGAATCGGCTGCTGGTGAAGGGACTTTAATAGATGAAGCAAAAAAAAGAGCTATTGAAATAGCTATGTCTTTTAAAACAAGTGATTTATTTAATATAATAACTAATGATTTTGAAGGCAAACACCAAAGATTTGTAACACGTGATGAATTTATTGAATTAATTAATGATATAAGAACTTCATCTTCAGTACGTTCATTATCAGAAATTTTACAAAGAGAAAATGAGCTTTTTAAAAATATTGATAAGCCAATTAATAAATTCATATTTTTGATATCAGATTTTCAAAAATCTATATGTGACTTTGAAAATTTAGCGGCAGATACTTCTATAAATTTATTTGCTATAACCTTAACACCTACTGTTATTTCAAATGTATATATAGACACTGCATGGCTTAATTCACCTGTAATACAAGCAGGGCAAAATAACGTAATAACAGTAAAAATAGTAAATACATCTTCATCAGATTTAGAAAAAATTCCTTTAAAATTATCAATTAATGGGACACAAAAAGCTATTGCAAGTATTGATATAAAAGCTAAAGGAGAAACTGAGGTCAATTTACCTTTTACTATAAATGATGAAAATCGCATACAACATGGCTATATTGAAATAACTGATTATCCTGTTAACTATGATGATAAACTTTTCTTTGCCTTTTCAGTTAATAAAAATATTTCTGTTTTAAACATATACGGTAAAAATATTACAAAAAATTATATTAAATCACTTTTTAACAATGACTCTCTAGTAACTTATATAGAATACCCTGAAAACATGATTGATTATTCTTCTTTCCCAAATTTTAACTTAATAATTTTAAATGGCCTACAACAATTTTCATCAGGTTTAAGTCAAGAGTTAAAAAAATTCTTATCTAAAGGAGGATCTATAGCAATATTCCCTTCATTTCAAGCAGATTTAAATTCTTACAATACCTTTTTATCATATCTTGGGATTAATGATAAGTTTTCAGCAACAGATACTATTGACACCAAAGTTGCATCTATAAATTTACAACATCCTTTTTTTAAAGACGTTTTTGATAAAATTCCAGAAAACATAAATTTACCTATAGTTTATGAACATTACTCTTTAACAAAAAACATAACATCAAAAAGTGATATTTTGTTAGCCTTACAAAACAATGAAAGTTTTTTAAGTGTATATCCCTACATGAGTGGGAAAGTATATCTTTTTACAATACCTCTAGAATTAAGTTATAGCAATTTACCCAAACATGCTCTTTTTGTACCCACTTTATATCGTATGGCTCTTCTTGTTGAACCTGAACGTTCACTGTATTATTTTACATGTCAAGATAATGTTATTCCATTAAAAGCTAA
>DAOTOD010000225.1:0-3196 GCA_035451165.1 Bacteroidales bacterium | reverse complement strand
CCAGAAATCGCCTAATATAAAAGCTGCTAAAGCTATACCTATTAAGGCTATTAATAAACCAGAATAACTACGTATTTTTCCTATTATTGCCATCTTATAAAATCTTTTTAAATGAAATTGTGCAAATGTACAACAGAAAATTTAAGTTTAAAAAACTTTTTAATAGTAATTTCATTATTTTATAATATTGTATTCATAAAATTATAATTTAATATTACATTTAAGTAATACTTTTTCAATTTTTGTTTTAGAAGCTTGTAAAATTTTAAATTTATAATTGCTTATTATGATTTCTTCTCCTGATTTAGGTATATTTTGATGAAAATTTAATATTAATCCTGCAATAGTTTCGTATTCTTCTGAAACAGGTAAGTTTAAGTTATATTTGTTGTTTATATAATCTATTTCTATTCTTGCAGAAAATATGTATTCAGTATCATTTATTTTTTTTTCTACTAAAGTTTCTACATCAAATTCATCATTAATTTCTCCCACAAATTCTTCAATAATATCTTCAATTGTTACTATTCCTGAAGTTCCACCAAATTCATCTACTACTATTGCAAGTTTTTTATTTTGTTTTATGAGTTTTGTAAGAGCTTTACCTGAAGGCATAGTTTCAGGTAGGTAAATTACAGGATAAAGAAAATCTTTAATATTCGTAGGTTTTTTAAACATATCATATGCATGAACGTATCCTATAATATTATCAATATTTTCAGAATATACTAATATGTTAGAATGTCCAGTTTTTGTGTATAATTCCCTTAAAGTATGAATGGGTTCATTCTCTTCTATTGCTACAATTTCAGTACGAGGGACCATACATTCTCTTAATTTGGTTTTTTTTAAGTTTATTACATTTTGAAACATTTGAATTTCATCTTCTTTTTCATTAGTATGGTTTGTTGAAGAAAATTCTTTTAGATAATTTTCAAGGTCAATAGTGCTAAAAATATATTCTTGCTTTTGTAATTTAACTTTAAAAATATGTTTAAGAATTGTTTCTGATATTTTTACGAATATATGCATTATAGGCGATAGTACCCAATAAATTATTAGTAAAAAAACTGCAAAAAAATTTAAAATTTTATTTGGGTTTAATCTAAAAAGTGCTTTAGGTAAAAATTCAGCAAAAATTAGTACAATAACTGTTGTTAGTATTGTTTGAAATAATATTATAAAGAAATCATTATTAGAATAATTAGATATGTAATTATCAATCAAAGGCTTTATTAATGTTACCATTGACAAACTGTATATTACTAAAGCTATATTGTTACCTATTAATAAAGTTGCAATTACTTTAGAAGGCTTTTTAGTAAAAGAAGATAATATCATTCCATTTAATTTTTTATTGTTACTGTCGAGTTCTATTTTTAGTTTGTTTGAACTAACAAAAGCTATTTCAATTCCAGAGAAAAAAGCAGATAATAATAAGGTTATTAATACTATAAAAAAAGCTGTAATCATTTTTGTTATAAATTGAAATAGAATAAATTTTTTATTTATGCAAATTTATTATTAATAAATAAATTTTTAATTTACTATAATTTTTAAATAAGTTTATGTTTAAGGTTAATTTTAATAATACTTGATTAAGAATAATTATTTTTTAGAGATTTTCTTGATCTATATCGAAAGAGCCTCGTGGATTAATAATTTTCCATTTATTAAATTGTTCGTCGGCTTCCATTCCATCACCAAATAAAATTTTATCTTTTGTTGTTATTTTAACAAAAAGGTCTGAATAAATTATTTTTTTTCTAACATCCCATACAAGACGTTCGGTATCAAGACGTTCACCTTTTTCATTCACTACTATAACATTATTACGGGCTTCAATTTTATTGTCATTATCGTAACTTTTAGCATATTTTGCTGTAAGCCAAGAATTAGCAACTTTTGTTGAATCTAAAAAAAATACTTTTACGCCTTCAGGCATTTCTAAATATTGTTTTTCTTTTTCATATCTTTTAATTAAAGGAGTTTTTATTATTAGTTGTACTATTCCAGAGTCACTATATATTAGTTCACCGTTTTTTAAAATTTCTGTTGGGTTAGTATCGCGTAAACCTATTTCTCTTATGGTTTTAATGTCATTTTTGCAAGCAGGTATGATATTAAATAAAGTAGTAAATCCTAAAAAGGTTGTAACAAAAATTATTTTATGAACAATTTTATTATTGGGCATTTTAATTTTATCTTGCTCTAATAATAGTAGATTCATTTATCCAACAACCCACATTATATGTTTCGCCAACAGCTCTTTGGTAAAAGAATATTGTTTCATTGTCAGGGAATAAAGCTGAATATTTAGCTATTTTACTATTGGCTTCATTTTTTACATTGTCATCATTTGAAACATTTTTGGCTTTAATGTATTTATCAACAGCGGCCCAATAAGCGGCTCTAGAAGACAATTCGTCAGAGCCACAATTAGAAGCACTTGCAGCATACATATCCCCTATGAGAATGTATGGTTTGCCGTCGCTAGGATTATTTTCTGCTGCTTGTAGGGCTGCTGTCCTTGCTTTTTGGTATTGATTTAGTATTCGATATGTTTCTGCTAGTGAAAGATAACTTTTAGCTTTATTTTCTTTTTCTGTAAACATGTCAGCAGCTTGAGCAAAATAATCAGCGGCTTCTTGGTATTTTTTCATATTGAAGTTCATCAACCCAAGAGAATATGCTGAATTAGCAGAAGGTTGAATTTTATGAAGATTAGTAGCAGCTTCATAGTATAAAGTTGCGTCGGTGCACTTTTGTTTTTCGAATAGTTGAATTATAAGATTTAACAAAGATATGTCATCAGGATTTTCCTTGAATTTTTTTGAAAAAACAGTAATTAAATCATTACAAGACGCCCAGGGGGCGAACAAGTTATTAACTGCTATTTTGGCAGAAGGGTAAAAAATAGTATCATTAGGATTGTTTTTAATGTTATATTCTATGTAATCCATAACAGGTATATAAGAATTTATAATAATAGAAGTATCGGCAAACCCTTCTTTTACCATTTTTATTGTGTATTCAAAAAAAGAAAATGGCTCAAAAAGTTCAACTAAAACAACAATAAAATAAAATGAAACATTTACGAAAATATATTCTTGTGCTGTTTCTGGTTCCTGCCACTTTGCTACAAGCACAAACAAAGGCTGATTCTTTGACGCTTTCCGGGATTTTGAATGTAGTC
>DAOTOD010000224.1:0-3207 GCA_035451165.1 Bacteroidales bacterium | reverse complement strand
GCTTCTATTATTAGTTTTCATGCTACTAAATTATTCCATACTGTTGAAGGAGGTGCTTTAATAACTCCACACAATGAAATAGCTCACCGTTTCTGTTATATGAGAAACTTCGGGCACAATGGTGAAGAAAATTTTTTTGGCATAGGCATTAATGGCAAAAATTCAGAAATACACGCTGCTATGGGCTTATGTATACTAGATGATATAGAAAAAATACTAGCTAAAAGAAAAGCGCAATTCTTGAAATATTATAATTTCTTCGAAAAATATATCCCTGAAATACAATTATTAACTATAAGAGAAAATACTGAATATAACTATGCCTATTCTCCTATCGTATTACCTAATGAAGAATTACTAACGAAAATAAAAAATAAATTAAATCAAAATAACATTTTCCCTCGACGTTATTTTTATCCTTCACTAAACACACTCAAATACATAAGATATAAAAAACTGCCTGTTTGTGAATCAATATCTAAAAGAATATTATGCTTGCCAATGTATTACAAACTTAGTGATAAAGAAATCGATATGATATGTGATTTGATTTATGAAGAATTTAAAAAGTAAATTCTTGAAAGTAAATGCAAAATAATAAAAAAATAATTGTAATATCTGATAATTACGATATTGCAAAAGGTTTTATATCTATATTAAATGAACTAAAAATTAATATTAATTTATTTAAATTTTATTGTAGCTATAATAGTTTCTCAATTAATAATAATAATTTTGAACCATTAAGATTAAAAGACAATATAAAAAAAATAACTAGTGAATTTAAACTTCTTATTTCTCTACATTGCTTACAAATTATACCACCCCAAATTATTAAATCTATTAAATGTATAAATTTACATCCCGGTTATAATCCATACAACCGAGGATGGTTTCCTCATGTATTTTCCATACTAAACGGCCTTCCTGCAGGAGCATCTTTACACGAAATGGATGAAAAAATTGACCATGGGCCTCTTATCGCTCAAAAACAAGTACCTGTTTTGTCATATGATACTTCTGCTTCATTATATGAAAAAATCCAAAAAGCCGAATTAGAACTTCTAAAAGAAAATTTAATAAATATTTTAAATAATAAATACACTACCATAAAACTTGATGATGGCAATATTAACACTAAATTAGATTATGAAAAATTATGCCACATCAAAACCGATGAAATTACAACATTTGGCAAAGCAATCGATCGATTAAGAGCTTTATCACACAATAACTATAAAAATGCTTGGTTCATAGATAAAACAACAGGTAAAAAAATATTTATAAAAATAGAATTATACCCCGAAAATTAAAAATAAATAAATTTTAAATATTTTTGTTAAAATACCTCTATCTTATTTAAAAATGGATGAAATTTTTTTTTCAATTATAACACCTACATTCAACAGAGCAAAATTGTTAAATAATACTATTGTTTCTGTATTAAACCAAACTTTTAAAAATTGGGAATTAATTATTATTGATGATGCTTCAACTGATAATACTTACAATATAGTCCACAATTTTAATGAAAAAAGAATAAAATATATTAAAAACAATGTTAATTTAGAAAGAAGTAGATCCAGAAATAAAGGAATAGAAGCTGCTTGTGGTGAATATATTTGTTTTTTAGATAGTGACGACCTTTGGGAAGATGATCATCTTAAAAATATATACAACTACTTAATAAATAATAATTTACCTAAAGTTCTTATATTTACTAATTATAAATGGTTATACGAAAATGGTAATTATAAGAATATTGAACTACCAAATCCTGATAAATACAATCCTGTAGAATACATTATTGAATATCAGCCACTAACATCATCAGTATGCATACCTGCCAAAATATTAAAAAAATTTAAATTTAAAAATGAATTAACAATAAATGAAGATGTTGAATTATTTGCTCGAATTGCTACACAAATACCTATTATTAAACTTAATAACTACAGTGTTAATCTACTGATACATAAAAACAATACACGTAATAATACTGTTGATTACATAACCCCTCAAATTGAAGTATTCAAACTTTTATGCAAACAAAAAATTACTGGCAAAAAAATCTCAAAAAAATTTAAGAAAAAACGAATCAAATTACTAAAAATATGGTTGATAAGAGATTTAGAACAAAGGAAAGAAATAAAAAAAATGAAAAAAGAAATAATAAAATTTTTATTACTTTATCCTTTTACTTCGGGTAATTATTCACGTATAGTAAGTTTAATATACAATATGCCTGGAGGAAAGTTATTAAAAAGTATTATAAGAGCTATAAAAAGGTATAAATCATGAAAAAACCAACTGTTACTATATTAATGCCTGTATACAATGCCGAAAAATACATTAAAGAAGCTATCGAAAGTATTATTAATCAAACATTTACTGATTTTGAATTTTTAATAATTGATGATGGGTCTTCTGATAACAGTTTAAATATTATCAATAATTATAAAGATAATAGGATTAGACTATATAAAAATGAACAAAATATTAAACTTATTTCTACCTTAAATAAAGGCATAGAGTTAGCCAAAGGTAAATATATTGCAAGAATGGATGCTGACGACATTAGCCTCCCGCAACGAATAGAAAAACAAGTTGAATTTATGGAAAAACACCCTGAAATTGGTGCTTTAGGAACTGCTTTTATTTCATTTGATGATAATAATAAATATTTTTATAAAACTATATATCCTAGCGATCATTTTTCAATTTGTGTAGGAATGCTCTATAAAATGCAATTATGCCATCCTTCAGTAATAATACGTAGTAAAACTATAATTGATAATAATTTAAGATTTTCATTAAATTTTCTTCACGCCGAAGATTATGACTTTTTTTATCGATTATCTCGACATGCAAAACTTGCTAATTTAAAACAATGCTTATACAAAAGAAGATTACATAATGAACAAGTATCTAATGTTTATGAAGATATACAAAAAAATAAATCCAGAGAAATAATAAAAATCCAATTTAATAACATAGGTGTAAATTTATCTGATGCACAAATAGATATTTTTACTGAAATTAATTATTGTCACTATCAAAAAAACTTTTCTTTTTTAAAAGAAGCTCAAACAATACTAGAATCAATTAATGAAGCTAATAATACTACTAAAATATATGATACTAAATTGTTTCAAAAATATTTACAAAATTTATGGTTTAATGTATGCACTAATTTAACTTCACTTG
>DAOTOD010000223.1:0-3215 GCA_035451165.1 Bacteroidales bacterium | reverse complement strand
TTGATGGTACTAAACAACGCGGGGTAATCCAATGAAACTGTATTTTATCGTTTTCAATAATGTTATTGTATTCGTCTAGTGATTGATTTTGGGAATTTTTATTAATGATTTTCATTTCTCCTTTCAAAATACTATCAATAACTGCATTTTGTATTTCTATGCAATTATAATTTTTCATTTTTTCCCCTATATTTACTCCTACCACATTATTGTATAAATCCATATCAGTAGATGCTTTATCGTGTAAAGAACTTAATTTTTTCTTTGTTTTCTTTTTAAACTCAAGATAATTAGCTCTTTCATGAGCTTTACCTAAGCTTAATGCTTTATTTTGGCCTATATAAGCAGCAAGCATTGCCATCCAATAACCATGTCTAAAGGCATCTACTTGCCCTCCATCAGCATCGCCATCCAAAACAGGTAGTTTTATGATACTATCAGTAACTTGTAAAACATGATTTGTTATTCTAACAGCTTTAGTAAAAACGAAAGGATGTATAATAGCCCATATTTTTTCAGGTCTACTTACTTGTTTTATCTTAATTTTAGATAAAGAAACATTATTATAAGATTGAGCATTATTTACATTAAAGGTAGGCGTTATAAAAAAAAGAATACAAAAAGTACATAATTTTAACAATTTATAAAACAAGTTCATTATTTAAAATTTAAATTTACAGCCAAAAAATAAATAAAAAAACTTTTTACTTTGCAAATTAAAAAATAGATTTATTACAAGAGGAACAAAATTAAAAACAAATTTTTATAAAAAGCACAAAATTTAAATAAAAGAAAAATTTAAACATTATGGGAAATATAAAAACAGATAAAGGTGAAGAAAATGAAAAATATTCTGGGAAAGTAGAAAATATTAATGGTTATCAGAAGCTTGATGTTTTTAATGAAGATAATATTGAAAAACTTGCATATCATTACAAAGAAATTTTACGATTAATAGGTGAAAATCCCGATAGAGAAGCGCTTTTAAAAACACCAACAAGGGTTGCAAAAGCAATGTTATTTTTCACGCAAGGTTATGAAATTGACCCTATAAAAATTTTACTTGAAGCACGTTTCAAAGAAGATTATAAACAAATGGTTATAGTTAAAGACATTGAAATATATTCTATTTGTGAGCATCATTTAGTACCATTTTTTGGTAAAGCACATGTAGCATATATCCCTAATCATTATATAACGGGCTTAAGCAAAATAGCTAGAATAGTTGATGCCTTTGCTCGACGTTTACAAGTTCAAGAAAGACTTACTACCCAAATTAAGAATTGCCTTAATGAAGCTTTACAACCACTTGGAGTAGCAGTAGTAATAGAAGCTAAACATCTTTGTATGCAAATGAGAGGTGTACAAAAACAAAATTCAATAACTACCACTTCTGATTTTACAGGTGCTTTTCTTACCAACAATAAAACACGACAAGAATTCATAAATTTAATAGGAGCTAAATTAATGTAATATTATAGTAATTGGTATATTAACAAAATTGAATTAAGTATTCATATAATTCTTTAATAGGTAATCCCATTACATTAAGAAAAGACCCTTCTATTTTACTAATTCCTATATGGCCTATCCATTCCTGAGCCCCATAAGCACCTGCTTTATCGTAAGGTCGATAATTATCAACATAATATTGGATTTCACTATCTGTCAAATCTTTAAAATATACATTTGTTTTTACGGTAAAAGTTAAAGTTTTAAATTTAGATTTTAAGCAAACACCTGTTATAACAACATGTTTTTTACCTGAAATTTTTTTTAAAATATATACAGCATCTTCATAACTTTTAGGTTTAGAAATTATTTCATCATCTAAACTTACTATTGTATCAGCTGAGATTATGACTGTATTATCAGTAAAATCATTTATTTTAAAAAAATTTGCTTTCAATTTAGCTAAATATAAAGTTACTTCTTCAACACTAATAGACGAAGGATATACCTCTTCAACTTGTGGAATTAAGACTGAAAATTTTAATCCTGCTTCTTGCATTAACTTATGTCTTCTTGGCGAAGCAGAAGCTAATATAATATTTAAATTTTTAAATACAGGATATTGCTCCATATTTACATTTATTTACATTTCTAAATAAAAAGCTTGCATAGAAATTATACCAGCCAGCATTATAACTTTTATATAAGCACTAATAAATTTGTAATTTTTTATTTCTTTAGCTTTATAAATAAGGAATATTAAATAAGCAAATAATATTTGAATAAATAAAGAATAAGCAAAAATTATATTAAGATCCTTTATATGTAACAAGTACTGCAAATAAGTCAATAACAACATGCTAATTATTATTAAAGAAATTATTACAATTTTAGTTTTATTTATACCCCAAACTATAGGTAAGGTTTGACATTTATAAATAAAATCTCCTTTAATATCTTGAATATCTTTTACTATTTCTCTTATTAAAGTAACTAAAAAAGCAAAAGTCGCATAACTAATTAAAATAATATATAAAGGCTGAGCAACTTGTGACGAAAAAAATAATTGTCCTGTATTCTTTAAAGCATAAAATTCATAAAGCCCTATAATCAAAATCACAAAAGAAGTTATAAGGCTTACCACTATATTACCTATTAAAAATTGCCTTTTATATTTTAATGAATAAAAAAATAAACCTAAAGGCATTATAATCTGCACCCCTATAAGTTTAAAAGAATTCAAAGCAAAGGCAAGATAAACTCCAAGTATTATCCCTATAATATTTAAAACATTATATAAAAAAATTGCTCTTTTAAGAGGAATATGTTTAACTAATATTATGTTACCTTCTTTATTTATTCTATCTATACGCAAATCGTAATAATCATTTATTATATAACCTGCAGCAGCAATTAAAACTGTTGACAAAACAAGTATAAGAAAATTAAAATCACTCAATGAGACTTGTAAGCGTACTTTTGTAATAAAAGGGATTATGATCAAATATCTCATTAAGTACATAGTCAATATTATAATAATAAGATTAATAAATCTCAATAATTTAAGATAAGGTATAATTTTCATAAATTTAATATTTACCAAGTAAAAGCATTTTTATTCATCCATTTACCATGTATTTTCATAACTTGTTCAATAATATCTCTAACACAGCCTTCTCCACCTTTATAAGTAGAAATATAATGTGATATTTTCTTTATTTCTTCTGCTGCATCAGCAGGGCAAGCAGCTATGCCACATCTTT
>DAOTOD010000222.1:0-3225 GCA_035451165.1 Bacteroidales bacterium | reverse complement strand
TTAGCAAATACAATAAACGATATTCTTGAACAACAACGTAAAAATACTTACGATTATCACAAAATAAGATTTCGTTAGCATTTATTTTTTTATGTTACTAATGTTACTAACTATTAAAATAAAGAGAATACTTTATTAATAATTGTAATTACTATTATAAAAATTCTCTTAAAATAATTTTTATTTAATAAAATACTTTTGTCAATTATTAAATTAAATTTGATTAAAAATAATAAAAATCAATACATTTATGGATACGAGAATAGAAAAAGATTCTATGGGTATTGTAAAAGTACCTGTAGATAAATATTGGGGTGCTCAAACTCAACGCTCTCTTGAGAATTTTAAAATAGGCAAAGGTAAAATGCCTGAAGAAATTATATGGGCTTTTGCAGTTTTAAAAAAAGCAGCAGCTATGGCTAATAAACATTTGGGAGTCATTTCAGAAGAAAAATGTAGCTTAATTTGTACTGTATGTGATGAAATAATGAGAGGTGAGTTATTAGAACACTTTCCTTTGATTGTATGGCAAACTGGTTCCCGAACTCAAACTAATATGAATGTTAATGAAGTAATTGCTAATAGAGCACATGTGTTAAAAGGAGGTAAACTAGGTGAAGGCAAAACTTTTTTGCATCCTAATGATGATGTTAATAAATCACAATCGTCTAATGATACTTTCCCTACAGCTATGCATATAGCTGCATATAAGATGATAGTTGAACATACTTTACCTAATGTTAAAAAACTTTATAATACATTCGCAAATAAGTCAGCAGAGTTTAAAGATATTATAAAAATAGGTCGTACTCATCTTATGGACGCTACTCCATTGACCTTAGGAGATGAATTCTCAGGATATGTTTCTCAAATAGAGCATGCTATTATAGCTATTGAAAATACATTAGCTCATCTATCAGAACTTGCTTTAGGTGGAACTGCTGTGGGAACAGGACTTAATGCTCCTAAGGGCTTTGATGTTTTAGTTGCTAAATATATATCCGAAATAACAGGTTTACCTTTTATGACAGCTAAAAATAAATTTGAAGCTCTTTCAGCGCATGATGCTATAGTTGAAACTTCAGGAGCATTGAAACAATTAGCTGTTAGCCTTATGAAAATAACTAATGATATACGTTTCCTTGCCTCAGGCCCACGCTGTGGTTTAAGTGAATTAATTTTACCTGCTAATGAACCAGGCTCTTCTATTATGCCAGGTAAAGTTAACCCTACTCAATGTGAAGCTTTAACAATGGTTTGCGCACAAGTCATAGGTAATGATACTGCAATTAATATAGGAGGAATGTTAGGCCATTTTCAATTGAATGTCTTTAAGCCTATGATGATTGATAACTTATTAAATTCAGCTCGCCTTTTAGGTGACGCATGTGCTTCATTTAATGATAATTGTGCTGTAGGTATTAAAGCAAATAAAAAGGTTATTTCTAAACATCTAGAGAATTCATTAATGTTAGTTACTGCCCTTAATAATTATATAGGTTACGATAATGCTGCTTTAATAGCTAAAATGGCTCATAATGAAGGAATTACACTAAAAGAAGCTGCTATAAAATCAGGTCTTGTTACTGAAGAACAATTTGAACAATGGGTAGTTCCTGAAAAAATGTTAGGAAGATAATAGTAAACCCATTTCTTACAAATTTTAATTTATATTTTATGAAATTACTGAAAATAATAGTGTTTTCAGCAGGTATTGTTTTTTCTATATGCTTATATAGTCAAAATTTACAAAAGTATTTATTACAATCACCTGTAAATTATATTAATATAAATGGAGAGGAATTCGTTAAAAGAGATTTGAATGCCATGTTAAATTATTTGTTTATTAATGTGAACTTTTCTGAACACTCTGCTGAAGCTGAATACGAATGGATAAATTTTTATAGCCGCCCACACCCTAGTGTTAAAACTTTAAGAAAATATTTTGCTCAAGCTGCTTATGAATTTAAGGTTCCCCAACAATTACTTGAGATAATAGCTTATACTGAAAGCAATTGGACACAAATAGGGCCTTCTATTGACAGAGGATGGGGGATAATGCATCTGGTACAAAATGATTATACTAATACACTTGGAGAAGCAGCCTCACTTATTAATGTTAAGCCTGAGATTCTTAAAAATAATGCTCAATTAAATATAAGAGGAGCTGCTGCACTAATATCTAAGTATGCGGGCAATAATAAAAAATATTTTACTAAATATGAAGACTGGTTCGATGCCTTACTATCATTTACAGGTTTGATTAATGAAGAATTAAAACAAAAACAAGTAATAACATATTATCATAATTTATGCAATGGTGTAGTTTCAAATACTTTATGGGATGAAACTATCGAAATAGCTGCAATACCAAATATTGATATTTCTTCTAAAATTAAATCTTATTCAAGTCAACCTAAAAATATAACTACTGTAGATTATGCTCCTGCTATTGCAGGTTTTATATCTTGTAATTATGCTACAGGACGTTCTCATATTATAGATACTTGGGTAAATCACTGGATAGGTGTTGGCACTTATGCTGGTGCAATATCTTGGTTTAATAACTGTAATGCTCAGGCAAGTGCTCATTTTGTTATACGTGCTAGTGATGGCGAAATTACACAATGTGTTAATATAAGTAATACAGCATGGCATTGTGGTGCAAGTGGTTACCCTAATAATAGCCGTAGTATAGGAGTTGAACATGAAGCAACTTCGTCTAATCCTAATTTATGGAATTCAACATATATGTTATCAGCTTCTGCAAATATGGCTTGTTATTTTGCAAGTAAATATTCAATACCATCATCTTTTCATACCTCACCCGGAATTTGTGGACATAATGAAATGCCTGGAACTAATACAGCTTGCCCTGGAACATTGCCTTGGACATCATGGATAAATCTTTATAATTCTTGTATGGCATCATCTCAAGGCCCTATTAATTTAACAGCTAATGTTTCAAATTGCCCATCAAAAAATGTAACTTTTTCATGGACAAATTCAGGAAATGGATGGTATATAGCACTTTCTACGGATATAAATTTTGGACAATATTATTGGAAATGGGTTTCAGGTTTAACTTCATATACAGGGCCAGCAGGATTTGTAGACCATATTGATAATAGTCCATTAGTCTTTCAAAATGGATTAACATATTATTGGAAGATTTGGAATGGTAGTAATTATACGAGTGTTAAACAGTTTTCTATACCTATGTGT
>DAOTOD010000221.1:2879-3228 GCA_035451165.1 Bacteroidales bacterium | reverse complement strand
GCAAATACATAGAAACATATCTATATTCTAGCCCATAGTAATATAATTGTTCATGGGTTAAGCCTTCATGAGCTATTAAATATTCTACCTCTTCTATTAAACCATTATTTAACCTATTTTTCAACCTTGAAGTTATTCTTTTTCTTATCAAATTTCTATCTCCTGTTAATCCAAAAATTAACGTCTGTTTAGATTTAGATGAAGTTTCTCCAAAAGTATTATCTTTAAGATATTGTGCAATTTCAATAGCTCTTATGGTGCGATTTTTATCGGTATAATCAGTTATATTATGAGTTTTTTTTAATGAATTTAACATATTATTAGAATTAGATCTAATATTGCCTTTAAT
>DAOTOD010000221.1:0-2869 GCA_035451165.1 Bacteroidales bacterium | reverse complement strand
GTGATTTCCCATTTAATTCTTTACGCAAATTTTCATTAATAGGGACTTTTGGTAAATAATAACCTTTTAAGACAGCTTCAATATATAATCCTGTACCTCCACATAAAACAGGAAGTTTGTTGTTTTGTATAATCAACTCATATGTTTTATTAAAATCATTAACAAATCTATATACATTATATTCTTTTCCTGGATCTTCAATATCTATAAGATGTACTTTTATAATTTTATTATTTATAACATAATCATCATAATCTTTTCCTGTACCAATATTCATTTTACGAAATACTTGCCTTGAATCTGCGCTTATTATTTCACCATTTAAAGCATCAGCAACTAAAGCGGCCAAACGTGTTTTACCAGTAGCTGTAGGCCCTAATATTGTTATCATTATTGGTATTTTATGTAAATTTTCCATCAATACTTTTTAATTTTCCTTGTTGTAGTTGTTCTTCTTTATTAACAAGATAATTCCTAATACTATTCAATAATTCAATATCATTATTTTGAAAATTAAGAAAATTTAAAGTATCTTTTAAATTAATGTAATCATTATAGAAAAAAGTATAGATAAATTCTCTAAACCTTGCTTCATCAGAAATATCATTAAAAGTTGATTTATTCTTAAATTTTAAATATTGTAAAATTCTTAAAGCATCAATTTTATAATGGCATGCTTTAATAAATTTTTGTTTATCAGGGTTATTTTTTCTTAAGTCATTCCATATTTCTTTATTCCCTTTATCAATAAATCTTAACAAAGGAGTGTCTATGTTCTGTTCAAATAAATAAGGTAAAATAGTATAAGTTTCTAACACATCATCAAAAAAACTATAATGATAAATGGGATAGCTTTGCCAATTACCTGTTGCTCCTTTTATAATAGCTGGTCCCGTTCCAAAATCTACTCTGTTTGAAAAACGAGCGGCAGGATATACTTTTTCAGGCAAATAAGTAATTATTGGTCCAAATTTTCTAATTTTTTGAAGAAAATAAAAATCTTCCCCTCCTTTTTTAGGAGTCAGCCCTCCTATTTTTTTATATACCCAAACAGGGACAACAATAGCTGAACCTAGTGCAGTAAAGTTATATGGGGAATTAATTCTCCATAGATTAATTGCATAATACCGCATATATATTTCATACCTCAGGATAGCTCTATTAATGATTTCATCATCAATGAGTTTATGATAATAAGGTACTGCTATTGCAACATAATTAGTATTTTGAGCTATAGTATCAACTATTGTCTTAAAATACATATCATTAAAAACAGTATCGGCATCAAGACTAACAATTAAATCATCATCGTAAGCATCATTTGCAATTTCATCCATCACAGTTTTTCGGGCCATTCCAATACCACAATTTTTACCCATCCATCCCCTACCTTTAGAACTTCTATCAATAATTTTAACATTATTAATATTTAAGGAATCAAGCCACTTTAAAGTAGCTTGATTCCTTAAGCAAATTTCGATTTTATTTTTATCTTCCCACCAATTATCAGGCTGATTAACAATTACATATACAAAATAATCTTTAAAAGTTTGTTTAAAAATGCTATTTATTGTATGAGGTAAACTATACAATTCATCTAACACTGGTAAAGCTACAAATATGCTAGGTTTTTTTTTCATAATAAGTTAAGCTACAAAAATAGCAATTAACTTATCATTTTAATGATTAAATTTTTATATCAATACCTATGAGAAAATGTCTGCCAGCTTGAGGGAAATAACCATTTAAATTTTCTTCCTTGTTGTTATAATAATATCGATAAACCCAAGCATTAGTTTCATACATAACATTAAAAATATTTATCAAATTAAATTTTAATTGAGCTTCTTTAAAAAGATTAGTATTAATAATGTAACTTAAATATAAATTATTGACAAGATAAGGATCAAGTACACGATCATCATTAGAAGTATTATCTATATATTGCTTACTTACATATTTAGTAGCTAAAGAAAGATTAATATTTTTAAAAGGTTCCCAAGAAATAATATTTGATAAAACTATTGGGGGAGAAAAAGATATATCAGTTGTTCCAAGATAATTTTTTCTTTGAGTTCCCCAGTTATCCCAATCATCAACATATTCAGTGAAACCTTTAATTTTATTAATGCTAAATCCCGCATTACCAGATAAAGTCAAAGTATTAAGTACTTTAGCTCCCCATATGACTTCTATTCCACGTCGATAGCTTGTTGGCACATTAGTAAGAACAGGTTCTCCTACGTCATTAATTTCGCCTGTCATAACTAATTGATTATGATAATTCATCATATATAAATTAAGTCCTGCTAAGTATTTAGAGTTTCGATATTCATAACCTAGCTCATAATCAAAAAGTTGTTCAGGTTGAGGTTTAGGAGCTAAAGGATTTGCATCTACTAAAGTTTTTCTTGAAGGTTCACGATTCCCTACTGCAAATGAAATATATGTTTTTTGATTAGTATTTATCTGATATACTGCTCCCAATTTAGGATTAAAGAACATAAATTCGTGGTTTTGAGTAATATCTCTAAAATCTTTATCAATTCCTTTAATCTCATAATAAATAGTACGGGCCTGTATATCTACATAAGTATACAAATGGTTAATTATTTCCCATTTAGTTTTAACATAAAGATTAGCATCTGTTTTATTCCCTTTTCCTCTATACCATTCATAATTTATATTACTATTTGAAGCATATTTTGCCCAGATTACTTTACCAAAGTGGTATCCTAAATATTTATTAACAGCACCTCCAAAAGTAAATTGTAATTTATGAATCTCTGGTTGTACTATAGAAAAGGCCATTCCTATAAAGTCATTATCAAGCCAACGTTGTTGTATAAAATCGGTTTTTTTAATAGTA
>DAOTOD010000220.1:612-3234 GCA_035451165.1 Bacteroidales bacterium | reverse complement strand
AGATTTACCTATGTCAGAAGTACTTTTAGTTTTATTTTCTTCACTAAAATCGAGTAGATTGTTTTTAACTAAAATATTGTACCATAAAAATACTTTCTTTATATCAGAAACATATACTCTTGTTTTATCATATTCGGGCAAAATTTCTTCAAAATATTTTTTAAGCTCTTCGTTATTATTAATCTTACTATCAGGAATAATTTCATTACCTTGTTTATCAAAAATTAACTTAAAAACTTCTTTTAATGGTTTTTCTTCACCTACTGTAAATATAGCTATTTCTTCGAGTGTACTTATTTTTTGTGTAGCATAAGCAGGGAATCTTTTACCATCAATTAACGACTCCACTATAATACAATTACGCCCTTGTGATATCACTTTACCAAGGCCAGATTTTCCTGAAATTGCAACAATTTTTGATAAATCCATAGTTATTTATTATTTCTCTTCTTAATTTAAGCCTCAAAAATATAAAATTCAATTTAAAATCACACCAAATAAAATTGTTTTTTTTAACAATATTAAAAAAACGTAATTATGTTTGTAAAAAATAAAAAAATGAGCATAACATTAATTTTTGCTACTAATAATTATCATAAATTAACTGAAGCTCGTAATATTTTAGCAGATATTAATATATTAAGTCTTGATGATATTAAATTAACTACACATATACCTGAAGATTTTCATACTTTAAAAGAAAATGCATCACAAAAATCATGGTACATCTATAATAAAACTAAAATGAATTGTTTTTCGGACGATACAGGACTTGAAGTAATTGCATTAAATGGTAAACCCGGTGTATTTTCGGCACGTTATGCTGGCAAACAAGCTTCTTATGAAGATAACATGAAAAAACTTTTAACCGATATGTTATCAATAAATGACAGAAGAGCTATATTTAAAACTGTTATATCACTAATAATTAAAGGTAAAGAATTTTTCTTTGAAGGTATAGTAAATGGTATTATCACTAAAAATCCTAAAGGTAATAATGGTTTTGGTTACGATCCTATTTTTATTCCTGAAGGTTACAATAAAACATTTGCTGAGCTAACTTATGAAGAAAAAAATAAATTAAGTCATAGAGCTAAAGCCTTACAAGAAATGGCTATATTTATTAATTATAATAAGGATAA
The DNA here is from genome assembly GCA_035451165.1 of Bacteroidales bacterium. Taxonomy (GTDB): domain Bacteria; phylum Bacteroidota; class Bacteroidia; order Bacteroidales; family JAKIYJ01; genus JAKIYJ01. Next base: position 2,092 of record DAOTOD010000220.1, on the reverse strand, counting down.
ACTTTTTTAATTAAATCTTCAATTTTAGAAATTATCAAATCAGTAGCTCCTTTTTGATTATCCACATAATGATTACATATTAAAGAAGCCTTGTTATAAAAAGTATGATCGTCAAGTAATTTAATTAATATTTGCTTAAGTTCGGTGCTATTTTTTACACAAAAAGCACCACCCATTTCAAGTAAATCGTGTGCTTCTTGAAATTTATGATAAGCTGGGCCAAAAATAACAGGTTTACCAAATACAGCAGGTTCAAGTATATTATGAATACTTTTACCAAATCCTCCCCCTACATAAGCTACGTAAGAATATTTATATATATGTAGTAAAAAGCCCATAGCATCAATTACAATTACTTTATATTTTGTAACATCATCAAAGTTTTTTATATCAGAATATTTAATTACTTGATTTTCAAACATTTTCAACAAAATATTAATATGTTGCTGATCTATATTATGAGGAGCAATAATCAAAACAATATCATTAGGCAATTCATTAAAAATATTATGAATAATCTTTTCATCTGCATACCAAGTACTTCCACAAAGTAATACTTTTCGTTTATTTATAAATTTCTCTATCTCAGAAAAAGGTTTTGCTTGTAAAGCAGCTTCAATAACACGATCAAATCTAGTATCTCCACTAATGGTAACATTTTGTATATTAATCGAATTCAATAAAGAATAAGATTCTTGATTTTGTACAAAAAACCAAGTTATTTTTTTAAGTTGATTTTTGTACCATTTGCCATACCATTTAAAGAAATATTGATTTTTTCTAAAGATTGAAGAAAAATATATTATAGGGATATTCGATTTATAAAGTTCATTAATATAATTAAACCAGAAGTCATATTTTACAAAAAGTGCTATTTTAGGTTTTATAATGCTCAAAAACTTTTTTGCATTTTTTATTGTATCTGGAGGTAAATAGATTACGTAGTCGGCATCTTGATAATCTTTTCTTACTTCATAGCCTGAAGGAGAAAAGAAAGTAATAAGTATTTTCCAACCAGAAAATTTATGTTTAAACTTTTTAATAACTGGCCGTGCTTGTTCAAATTCTCCTAAAGAAGAACAATGGAACCATGCCAATTGATTATTATCTAAGCTAATTGTTTTTGCCTTTTGTACCCAATTTTCACGCCCTTTTATCCATTTTAAAGCCTTGTCATTAAAAAAAGAACTTAATCTAATAATTAAAACATATAAATATATTAATATATTATAAAAAAATTTCATATAAATTAAAATAGTACGTTAGTAAAAGTAATAATCATTTTTTTTCTTTTTTGCTAAAGATATTATCCAACCTGCTTTTATGCCCGACAACATATCGAATCTTTTTTTATTATCAGGTGCCATATCATCAAAATTATAATCACGACGGCATTTTGTCCACGCCTGTATAAATTCAAAGCCAGCATAAAAGCTTAGCAATCTTTTATTCCCAAAATAATAATATCCTACAAATTCAC
>DAOTOD010000220.1:0-602 GCA_035451165.1 Bacteroidales bacterium | reverse complement strand
TTTTTCCCTAAACTTATTGCAGGGCCATTAGTAAGCCTATCATATCCTTTTTTATACTCGCCTCTTAATTGTGGAACAGTATTTAAAGGATTATCAATTCTTATTTTATGTTGCAATAATCCTGTACTAAGTAATACACATAAGCCTGAATTTTTATTAGCAGCAAGTAAATTAAAAACATGCCCAACATATATTGCTGTATAAAATCCTCGTTCATATACATATACTTGGCCATAAGTGCCATTACCATCTATTATTTCTCCTGAAGAAGTTTTAATAAGCTTAAAAAGGGAATCTTCTTTAACTTTATTTCCAAATATATACGAATACCCAACACCTAATAACAAATTACTTTTTGTTTTAATCATAACAGAAGGTCCAACTGAAGAAGACACTCCAAATCGTTGTGCAAGGGCCCCTCCTGGGAAAGAAAAATTATAATTTAGCTGAAACATTGGTATATTAGTAGAAGTATCTGTCCCGCTATTTTGAGCTAACAATTTAAAAGAACATATTATAGTAAAAATCAAAAAAAATATCTTATTATTCATAATAATTTTAATTACGCTTTTATCATTAATCATTAACCCTTTTAGTATTTG
>DAOTOD010000219.1:0-3245 GCA_035451165.1 Bacteroidales bacterium | reverse complement strand
ATATCCCATTTGTATAGCATGCATAAACTCATGTGCTGCGGTAACAGAAATTGATGTATCTACACCATTTGATGCCCATGAATAATCATAATTCATACACATCCAGCTTGTCCATGAATTAGTTTCAGTCAATGGCGAATCGGGATTGTCGCCGATTGAATCTTCTGGTGATACAAAACCATAAATTCCGCTGCTGATATCTGGTCCACCGATATAAATATCATAAAAATCAGTTCCACCTAAGTTATTATCACTTGGGGGCATTGCAAAACCATTTGAAACATTGTTTAAGTAAACCATATCAAAAATTGCTCCCATGTTTTCAACAAAGTCAGGCACTCCATTAAAGTCGTTGTCGGTAGGATCCACAGCCCATACGCCAGTCTGTGTATAATGTATGTCAAAGTATTGAGAATAATAAATTTCTTCATTAGGTAAGGTTGGCCTGCCATTTTTTCCATTCAATGTTGGGAAAAGAGCCTTGGCTTCTGGAGTTAATTTGTTCCAGTTCTTTTTTGCTTCAATTATAAAATGCGTAAGCCATAATCCGTCATGAATTGTTGCATTTGGTTTTTGTGAATTTGCTTTAGCAATTTCATAATTTTTAATGAAATTGTTGGAATAATTTACGTCTTGAGCAACCAAATACATGCTCGTAAACATTACCATTACACTGATTAATACAATCTTTTTCATATTCATAAAATTTTAATTTAATATGTTATTTTGTTTTTTTATGATTTTTAATTATTTTATTATGGTATTGGTGTCAAGGCACCTTTATATTGTAAAATATAATAAAAGTTGTAGAAGCATTTTGTCGGTTCTCTTGGTTTTCTAATTTTTATTTTTATGTTTTGTTTTAGCATATTTTGATAACTATGTTAAAAAAAAGCAAACTTATTTCAGATTATTTATATGTATTGGCTATATTTATTATTTTTTATTATTTTATTATAATATTTAATTTATAATAATTACATTGTATTTTTTATTACAAAAGTATGGAATTTTTATAAATAGCTTAAATGGTGATTTAAAAATTTTTGACTATACTTATATTTCATTGTTTACTAACTTTTATATGCAAGTAATTTTTGAATATAATAAATAACATATATAATTTTCGGATTAATTGACAAAATTTTAATTCTAGTATATAGGTTAAACCTAATAATTGTATAGCTTTGATGAATTTGAAAGCGATGAATAAAAAATTTGTATTTACTGTGGGTAATTCCAAAAGAACGAAGAAAAGTGGCATCAACTAAAGGTATTCAAAATTATAGGTATTATGACTGTAAACGCCAGTTTTTAGGTGGGGAACGAATCAATAATCAAGTTTTTTAGAAAGAATATACAGAAGGGAAGCAAAAATACCGACAATTATCTGAATGATATAGGGTCCATGTTCGGACAATACAACAAAGGCTTGATAAGGTTGAAGTAAAACAAACCTACCATAAAACATAAAGAGAGTATTATCTTTATACATAACAACTATTTTGGATGAGATTTTGGTGTAATGGTGTTTAGAAGCGTGGTAGGCAAACATTTGTATTGGGAATTTTTAAAATATGAAACTATACGGGTATAGGTTACATTGATGGAATATCTCAAATCACAAGGCATCAACATTTAAGGAATAGTGTGTGTTTGGAGAAGAGGTGTTTTTAAAACTTTGAGTAAATATCCTATTCAGCTGTGCCAATTTCATCAAGTATCAATTGTCACAAGGTACATAACCAGGGAACATAGAGTTCAAGTTTCGATTGAATTGAAAGAAATTTTACATTTACTGGCACAAAAAGATAAAGAAAGTTTTTTCGGGACACTTGACCAGTGTTATGCCAAAGTGGGAAGAATATGTCAATTAAAGGGCTATTGATCCTGAAACCGGGGGAAAGCCGATATGTAGATAAAAGGTTAAGAAGTGTTTATAAAAGTTTGGGATGTTATAAATAATACCTGTTTACCTGCTATAACAACATGAAATTGGGCTTACCTACCCACTATAAATAATCAGCTTGAAGGTACATTTATCGACTTTAAAAATAAATTGCGTAATTACAATGGCTTAAGTTGGCAACGTAAAGAGAAGTTTATAAATGATTTTTTTAGGCATATGCTTTTGTAATAATCAATGAATAAAGACTGACAAAGGACAGCCTTTATTTGACCATTCCAATCGGTCAGGATATTACTGACAGGTTGCTTCACAGCAGAGTTTACTTCAGCTTATCTTATATGCAATAATATCAAAATAAATTATCGATAGAAAGGATATCGAAAAATAAAAATCATTAAAAATATCTATTACTTAATAATCACTAAAACAAAGCATTAGAAATGTCTATTATACCAAATATATTATGTTTGCAATGGAGAGTAAGATACCATAGAAAACACTGGTATGGAAATTTGTTTTGCTGAATTTTTAATTGTTACACGGTTAACATTACTTCACAACTAAAGCCATAAATATAGTTTTATTTTTCTATCTATTTAATAATAAATTATAAACTAATTTTGCTAATGTACAGAAAATAAATGTGTATAATTTAAAGAATTTAGTATCTATTCACAAATAGATTTATTGAAATACTATAAGTTTATCAGTAATAATGTATTGAATTTTAAAACACACTGACATTGATGTTATGCGATTTATAATTTTAGTAAAGAATTTAAGACTTTGTTGTTAATATTTTGCCTAATTTTAAAGGAGATTTTAAAAAAAGAATCCATAAAGCATACCGGTAACAGTTGCCATTATAACTACTAAACTAACATAAACAATTGTTTTTTGTGTTCCAATTACGCTACGTATAACCAACATATTAGGTAAAGATAGAGAAGGGCCTGCTAATAATAATGCTAAAGCTGGTCCTTTTCCCATACCTGAGGCTATTAATCCTTGTAAAATTGGGACTTCTGTTAGTGTAGCAAAATACATAAAAGCTCCAACGACAGATGCAAAGAAGTTTGAAAATATTGAATTACCACCAACTAGCAATTGTATCCATCCATTAGGGATAACACCTGGAATAGTTTTTCCGTCATGAGTGGAGCCTAATAAAAAGCCGGCAGTTACTATACCAATAGCTAACAATGGTAAAATTTGTTTTGCAAAGCCCCATGAAGCAATTGTCCATTCCTTATTTTCATCATCCTTTTTGTCGTTTAAGGTTATTATACTAAGCGATGCGATACCTACAATCATTGGCAATAATGGTAGTAGTTTC